>NZ_DDCJ01000106.1:12241-19051 GCF_002335285.1 Thalassolituus sp. UBA2009 | reverse complement strand
ATCGGTAGGATCAGTAGGATCAGTCGGATCAGTAGGATCAGTAGGATCAGTAGGATCAGTAGGATCAGTAGGATCGGTAGGGTCCGGAATAACCGGTGCAAAATTCAGATTGCTGCCCTGGTATGGGTAAGCAACGGCCAGTTCGGTATACACCACTCCGGATTTACCATTAATAACCGGCTGACGGGTATTGCTGGCCGGATCATAGGCCCAGACGCCATAGCGGGCACTGACCGAATCAAAATCGGTTGTGTCACGGCAGGAATCGGTCAGACCACTTTTTTGGCTAAGACACTGAGTCCAGCTGATCAGCATACGGCCGCTGCCATCACGGTAAGGCCAGAAGGCACTGTACCAGCCACCACGGGAAATCTGCCCCGGGTATACGTTAACCTGACCACCGGTATAAGACTCAGGCGATAAACCGGCAAATACCGTATTGGCCTGCTGGCCGCCGGTAATGGTAATAACATCGCCGCCCATCAGGCTGTGATTCTGGTGTTTAATCAGTGCGCCCAGGTGGCCATCGGCATCCTGTACAACATTCATTAATTGCAGGCTGGCTTCATCACTGCCCAGCGGAATTTCGCCGCTGGCTAATTCTTCCGGTTCACCGTTGCTGCTGTTCAGACGCAGCAGACTGTATTTTTTACTGGCGGCGGTTGCACCGCTGGCGCTGACACAGCGGCTGGCACTGATGCTGGTGGCTTTTACAGTGCCGCTGTCACTTTCACATACAGGTGCTTCACTGCCGCTGGCAATGCGGATAAAGACCAAGCTGCCATCGGCCATCATGGTTGGTTTGTAGTCGTAAACGCTGCCACTGGTCAGCTGGGTCAGATCGCTGCCATCACGACCCATTTTAAACAGTACTGAGTTTGCGCTGTCGTTTTGTCCGCGGGTGGAGGAAAAAACAATATCGCCATCGCTGGTGTAAGCAGGGTTGGTGTCCTGGCCGCTGTTTGCCAGGCTGTCATCGCTGAGCACGCGACGGACATTGCCCTGATTAAAATCGTATTCGTACAGATTCCAGGTTTCGCCGCTGTTGGCGGTTGCGCTTTTTTCGTTCAGGGCACGGGCAGAAAAAATCAGGAAGCGACCGTCGGGTGAGACGTTCAGGTCTTTAACATCGTAGAGACTGCTGCCGATGGCGTTGGCCAGAACTTCTTTATCGCTGGCGCTGGACGAAACACGCTCGCGTACAATCAGCTGTGCCCCGGCCAGATAACTCTGAGCGGAAGCTTCTGTTGCACTGCTCAGTGTTCGCTGCACATAAGCAAAAGGCACATCGTTGGTAAAGGTGGTGTCACCTTCGCTGATTTTCGGATCAACGCCAAGATCTTCACCACAGCCTGCCAATAACAGGCTGCTGCACAGTACGCCGGAAGAACAGAATTTAATTACAGCTGATTTCATCGTTGCTCACCCTTGAACTAAAAACCGGTAACGCTGCCTGAGCAACGTGTTGAACCAGTACTTACACCGGATGCTCAACAGCGAGATCCGGACCCGAAATTGGGCATCGCTATTGTGTCATTTTGTTAAATGGGAAGATGGAACATGATCACAAACCAGAAGGGCAAAGGGGGCAGTTTCCGATATTGTGAACCAGTGCTGATTTGTCAGAAGAGATTGGATTGAGCGTGAAAATCCGCGGGTTTTATTGCGCTTTTTCCATGTGGAAGTCGCTAAATGGCCAGCCGGAATTACACAAATCAGGACGCTTTCAACAGGCGGCCCGAATTATCTTATTTCTGGTTTTTACGTAACCAAAATGTTGCGCAAAGAAGATTCGGCAGAGTAAATCTCCCCGTAAAAAAGGATACGGAGAGATTTATTCTAACAATGCTGTTCAGCTCGGAATCAGTACAAAGGTGTACTGCACTTTCGTTGGTGCCACCTTTTCCTGACCGAAATTAATACCGGATACTTTCGCCAACATCTTTTGCTCAAGATCCGGCATGCTCAGATCGCTGCGGATTAACTTCAGGCGCGATACCGTGCCGTCAGGTTCGACCACCAGTTCAAAGACAAACTTACCGCTCAGATCCGGATACTGACGCAGGGCTTTGGCATACAGGGCATACACGCTGCCTTTGGTATTTTCGATGGTCCGGCGGATACTTTCCATATCGCGCCGGCCGCGGGCCCCTTCGCTGTAGCTGCCGCCCTCATCCGGTAAATCGAGATAGGCTATCGGACTGTCGATCGCTGTCCCCTGATGTTGCGCCAGTGCGGTTCCTTTTACCTGCATATCCAGATCGGCATTTTTCAGACCGCCGCTGCTGTTCAGATTCTCCTGACCCAGGCTGGAGCGGGTATTCGCTTTGGCTTGCCCGCCTTTTTCCGACAGGTTTTTATTCTGTAATTTGCTGACATCCACTTTGGTTTTCATGGTGTTCAACGAAGACAGAGCCTGCAGTGCCTGAGCCGGTGCTTTTCCTCCGGCTTTGGGCTGCGGACGATCGGCAGCGGTTACTGCTTCCTGTGGTTTCGGTTTTGGCTTGGGTGGCGGTGGCACCACTTCCTGTACCGGTTTGGATTGTTCCGGCATTTTCGGAGGTTCCAGCATCACCTTGGTACGCACGACAGGAGGCTGTTCTATATCACTGAAATGCACATCCCAGGTCGGTAAAAAAGGCACGGCAATAAACAGCACCAGCAACACAATAGCCAGACGTTTAACCTGGCGGATAAAACGCTGGTTATTTTCTTCGTTAACGCTCCATGGCAGATCAAGTTGCAGCGAAACAAACTGAGCACTGGCTGACATACTATTGTCCTCCGGCAGTCAGTGCGCTGGCGGCAACCTGATTAACCGCAAGCGATACATCACGGAATCCATAGGCACTGCAGGTTGTCATCACGGCTTTTAATAAATCGTAGGGCACACTCTGATCACCCATGATGGTTACCGAGCGGCCGATTTTCTTTTCTACTTCGGTCAGCTCACCGCTTTCTTCGGCAAAGGCTTTTAGCGCTTCGCCCAGCGGTTTATTAACTTCGCCCGGACGGCGGTTAACGTCGCTGACGGCAACAATTTCTTCGTTGTCGATCATGATGGCATTCTGAGCGACATTAATAACCAATTGTCCGTGCAGGGCTCCATCGGCATTGGAGTCCGGCAGTTTGACAAAATTGGCTTTGGCCAACTCCTGGCTCTCACCGGTATTCATCAGCAGGAAGAACACCAGGATGGTAAAAATATCCATCAGCGAGGTCAGGTTCAGTGTGGCTGTCTTGGTGACTTTGCGCTGAATAAAGCTGTTTGAGGCCATATCCGTTACCGTTTTTTATCCCCGAGAGAAATTTCCGGGAAGAGTTCAACTTCGACCAGACTGGCAGCCACCACCGTTTTATACGATTTAACGGTATCCATGGTGGAAATCAGAGTCTGATACTCGACGTTTTTGGCAGCAATAATAGTTGCGTCTTTTTTATCGCTCAGCTGATCTTTCAGATCACGCATCAGCTGTGACAGCTCGCGATAATTGTACTGGTTGTCGCTGAGCGGAATCTTTTTCAGCAGCTTTCCGGTGGGGAAATACACGGTAAAGCCTTCATTATCGACCATCACATCCAGCTGCGACTGGCTGAGTTCCGCTGCAGACTGACCACCGCTGAGCTCAGGCAGGTTAATATCCAGCACCCGCACTTTGGTAAAGGTCAGACTGAGCAGCAATACCGGTACCAATACGATCATCAGATTCATAAAGGATGTGATATCAATATCGGTATCTTCCGCCATGCGACGGTTCATTTTAAAAGCCATCAGGATGCCTTTTGATCGTCGCCACGATTGTCTTTCGGATAACCGGCTTCAACGGCGCGGTTCAGAGTCATTACGTTGAGAAATTTCATCGCAGCCATTTCAATGCTGCTGACGATGGCATTGGTTTTGTTATTGATTACCGCACTGGCAATCAGCAGCGGGATCGCCGCAATCAGACCAAATGCCGTGGTATTCATTGCTACCGAAATAGACTGTGACAGCAGGGCAGATTTATCCGCCGGGTCGGCGTTGGCAACGGCAGCAAAAGCCGCGATCAGACCAATAATGGTACCAAGCAGACCGAGCAGGGTGGCAACGTTGGCCAGCATGGCCAGGTAGTTGGTACGGTTTTCCAGGCGCGGCAGAACTTCCATCACACCTTCATTCATGGCTTGCTCAATATCGGCACGCTGCTTGGTGATTTTCATCATATCCAGACCACAACCAATAATGCGCGATACCGCCGCCTGATGATCACGGGTGAACAGGGTCATTTTTTCGTGATCGTTGGTGCGCAGTAATGGCAGAAAATCCTGAAAGGTTTTTTCGTTGCGGGCTTTTTCGCGCTTGAGGAATATCCAGCGTTCAAAAGCAATCGCCAGGCCCAGTACCAGTACGATAGAAATCGGATACATAAACAGGCCCCCTTCTTTCAGGAAGTTGACCACGATGCTGTAGATATCGCCCATTTTAGTTAGCCTCAGAATTTAAACTTGGGTTATTTTCAAGATTCATTTCGTCATAGATACGCATCGAGCGCAGCATAACGTCACGATCAATCGCTTCCAGACTGTTGTCGTACCGGTCTTCCACGTTCTGGTAAAGCCGGTCGACGCCGCTGGCTTCCTGCCAGGGCACAAAGTAACTGACAGAGGGTTGTTCTTTATCGCCGACAATCTTACTTTCCAGTTTGATTGGTTCTTCAGCGATAGCTGGCAGACTGAATAAACAGGCAATGAACAGATATTTCATGGTTTATTCCGCCGCCAGTTTGGTGCTGTCTTTTACCGCCGGTCCGGCATCGATAAAGCTTTTATTGATGCCGGTGCGGCTTTGTACTTCCTGATACCAGTCGGCCGCAGCGTGCGTCTTTTTATTGGTCAGAAACAGGTAGGCTTCATAGTGTGCCTGTGCCTGCTGCGGAATGTTGAGATACAGGTCATAAAGCACAGCCAGATTCAGATGTGCTTCAGGAAAGTCAGGCCATTGTTGCAGGGCTTTGGCATAAGTATTCTGGGCCGCAATAAATTGCCCCTGACGGCGCTGTGCTTCGCCAAGGCCCAGCCAGGCATTAACATTTACGTCGTTAATCGCCAGTGCTTTCTGATAATACTCTGCAGCTTCGGCATAACGCTCATTGGTCATGCTGATATCACCGAGCATGGCCAGAGGGCCGGCCAGTGACGGATCTTTTTCGGCAATCACTTTCAGCTTCTGCACTGCGGTTTTTTCATCATCGGCGGCGAGTGCTTTTTTCGCTTCGATAAACAGCAGTACTGACCCTTTGCTGATGGTGCCGGTTTGCTTCAGATATGGATTCTCTGCGGGCACATAGGGAATTTTCTGCCCTTTTTCATCATACGCCTGGTGTGGCAGGTACTTTTCTGTCTGGGTCAGAGTCTGGCTTTCTGTTGTTGTCTGCGTCTGCTGGGCGGCACAGCCGCTGAGCAGTGCCAGAAGCAGCATGGGCTTAACGAATTTCATCGCCATACCTCTTTTGTTCTTCGGTTTTGTTAAAGCGTGCCGGAGACAGCAGCGCCAACGCTTTGAAACTGTCATCAATCCACTGGTTAAAGTGACCTTTCCAGCCTTGCTCAACATTGCTGGTGTATACCGACAATGCCAGTTCCAGCATTGGCGCAGCTTGTTGTGCAATCAGCTCGCGGAACATTGCGCTATCCTGCTCGGACATGCCTTCCGGAACGGGCAGGGTCTGCAGCTCGTTAGCCATCTGCTGATACAGACGGGCAATTTTAAAACTGCCCTGGGTGGTGAATTCCAGCAGGCCATATTCGGCAGCCAGCTGATAACGGCTGACGGCATCCTGCAGACTCTGGTTTTTCAGCGGTAAATTGCGCTCGAGATTGGCAGCCAGACGGCGTTTATTAAACTCAGCAGCAAAGTAGTCGCCATATTCGTTATTGGCCCAGGCCGCCAGCCAGCGGGAACGGTCGGTACGCATTTCACCGGCACTGGCATCACCCTGAACAATGCGGCGCAGCCAATAGAGTTTGCGGCGTTCATCATTTTGCTGGCCGTAAATCAGAGCAATGTGATAGCGCGCTTCCATACGGTTATCGAATGGCTGTTCATAATTACGTGCCCAGGTTTTGTAATACTCAAGCGCTGTATCCAGCTGACCCAGTTTTTCGTATAAGCCTGCAGCGGCGAACAGGGCATCACGTTTTACGTCAGCACTTTTGTCGTTGGCGTACAGGTAGTCGTAGGTTTTGGCAGCAGGCAGCAGCTGGCCATCCTGTTCATAGCCATAGGCCAGTTTGCGTGGGAATTCGGCTGCCAGCTCATGTTGTGGATAGAGGGCTCGTAATTCTTTCAGCTCTGTAATGGCCGGCTGCCATTGTTTTTCTGCAAGTAAAGTCACGGCTGCATCGTACTGGGCAATAACACGGACTTTGCTGTCAGGTGCAATGGTTTTGATGCGCAGCTGCTGTTCGGCGGCTGCCAGTTTTTGCCCGGCGGCCATCATGCCTTCGGCTTTTTTATACACGGCGGTGGCCATGCGCTCGCTGACAGCGACGTATTGTGGGTGTTGTTTGCCCAACAGCTGACGCTGGTTGTCGTAGTTCTTTTCCGCTTCCAGGTAATTTTTCTGCTGGTAATACGAGTGCGCGATAATACCGTATGCGGTTTGTTTCAGATTTTTATCCAGCGCTTTATTGCCGCTGATCAGCTTGCTGGCCACGTCAATCGCTTGTGGATAACGGTTCAGGCTGAATAAATATTCGGCGGCGTTAGTCAGTACGGCAGGTGAGCGCTTGTCGGTATCGTAGCGCTCGGTAAAGCGCAGCATACTGGCG
>NZ_DDCJ01000106.1:558-12162 GCF_002335285.1 Thalassolituus sp. UBA2009 | reverse complement strand
CTGGCCACGTCAATCGCTTGTGGATAACGGTTCAGGCTGAATAAATATTCGGCGGCGTTAGTCAGTACGGCAGGTGAGCGCTTGTCGGTATCGTAGCGCTCGGTAAAGCGCAGCATACTGGCGACTGCATTTTCCTGTGCGTGGGATTTTTCTTTTGGGTTCTGTTCCAGTTCCGCAATACGGTTCTGATAAGCAAGAATCGCGGCATAACCTGAGCGGTTGCCGAATTCTTTATCCTGATACTGGTAGCTGACAATTTCATAGTCGGCGGCAGCCTGATCGTACTGGCGGGCTTCGAAATGCGCTTCTGCTTTCAGGTAACGTTGTTTGGCCAGATCGCTGCTTTGCGGAAAGCTGCTCAGGTATTCGCCATAATATTGAGTCGCACTGGCATAAGAGACGGCTGATTTTTCGTTAAGCTCATCGGCACCTTTAATTTTGGCGGCGTCTTTCTCGCCAGCCAGTTTGGCCTGCGCCTGGGCCTGGGCATGGAAGTGTGCGGCGAGCTCGGTCAGGTAGGGTTTCAGGTTGCTGCTGATATCAGCACGCAGGGTTTCGCTGGCCTGTGCCCAGTAAGCGGATTGCATACCGTATTGGGCAACATAAGCCTGCTTGGCCTGTAATACGTCTTTGGCAAACGCACCTTTAATGTAGGCTGCAATCAGTTTGCTGTGCATACCCGGTGTGCGGCTATCCATTGGGTAGCTGGCAATAAAGTGCTGATAGGTTGCAGCGCTGTCGGCGTAACGGTTTTTCTCCAGGTAATAGGCCCCCAGATTTTCATACACCTGCCAGATATAGGTTTTGTTGCGCAGGCCTTTTACGTCACTGATTTTTTCGGCACCGCCGAGGTTTACCAGTGTCAGACTGATGGAGTGCAGGGTGTCATCAACCAATGGCTTTTCGGCGTTGCTCAGGGTCTGGCTGCTTTGCTCGTCAAGAACAACGGAGAGCACATAAGCAAAAGATTCCAGTGCATCATCAAACAGTCCGCGCTTATACAGAGCCCAGCCCAGCATGTAATGGGCATTGAGCTTCAGCGATGGGGCATTGGCTTCCGTTACCGTGCGGTAATGAAATTCGGCCTGCTTGTATTTTTCGTTATTGAAATTGATGTCGCCTAAGCGGAAATGGGCTTCGGCAATGCCGGAATAATCCGGGTGCAGAGCCACCAGACGCTTAAGCATGGCTTCGGCATTTTTGGGCTCGCCTTCCATCTCATAGGCTTTTGACAGCTGGTACAGCACTTCTGCGTTATCCGGAGAGTTCGGATATTTTTCCAGAATGTCGATATAAGAATTAATGGCGTCGCGGTAGTAACCTTTGCTTGGTTTATTCTCCGGGCTGGTTTGCAGGTGATCACCTTCGGCCATGGAGACACCGGCGATACGGCGTTCGATCTGCTCTTTCAGGAACTTGTCATCGACCAGCTCAAGCAGTTCCTGATATTCCTCACGCACCTGATGGTGATTCATATCGGAAAAATCGAGGTTACTTTCTTCGGTTTCCTGGCTTTTTAAGCTGCCGATTGTGTCGTTGCCGCCAAACAGACTGCATCCGCTCAACAATATTGGCAAACCCATAAGCAAGCCTATGTGGTTAAGGTGTTTCATTGCTGTGCTCCGCTGCTGGAATCTTCGATGTTATTCAGGGCTTTGTCGTAAAGCCGCGCTTTACCCAAGCGCGCCTGTGCCCAGTAGTACCGGATCCGTTCTTCGTGCTTATCCAGCTCGGCGGTAATGACACCGCGCATCACTTTTTCCAGTGAGCGGATAAGGCTGTTGGTATTGCTGAGTTCCTGTTCAACCTGCGCTGCCAGTTTTTTACTGCGCGCCTGCAGCTGATAACTGAGTTTGTAGGGTTCTTTGATGGCGGCCACCTGGTCCATTTTATCGCCAACCAGTTCCAGCTCTTTCTGGGTATTGGCCCAAAGACTGGTAAAGCGTTCCTGATCACGTTCGGACAGTGTCAGGGTGGTCAGCTTCTGTTCCATTAATCCATCTTTATAGAAACGGAATTTTTTCTGCGCCTCGTTGGCGGCAGCCATCAGCTTTTCCATGCCGGTCTGGTCGCGGCGGATACGGATGATAAGTTCATGCTCGTGAATCTGCATTTGCCAGAACTGCAGGTTGCGGCGGATACCATACAGGTCGCGCAGCTCTTTGATGACTGAGTAAAAATTATTGGAAGCCATCAGCTCGGTAAGAAAAGGGGTCAGCTTGTTGTAATCCAGGCTTGGCTGCATGCCATACCAGTCAGATTCGTCCAGCATGGCTTCGAGGTTAATAACAAATTCCTGTGGAATTTCTTGCGAGGCGATAACCTTACGCGCCATCTCAATAGCACTCAGGCCGTCTTTAAACGCTTTTTCGGCCAGCAGATATTGTTTCAGGGCACTGCGCTTGGCGCCTTCGGTTTCATAAACATGAGCCAGCAGTACTTTGGCTTCCTGGGTTTCGGGAATGGTAATTGAACGCTGATTTAACAGATTAAGCGCAGGTACTGCGTCGCTATAGCGTTTTAATTTGATCGCGGCCCAGGCATAGGTTAACAGTGCGCGATTGGAATACAGGCCAGTGGTACGCACGCCCTGCAGATAATTCCAGGCAGCCAGCAGATTGCCTTCGGTCATTTCCAGTTGTGCCAGCGCGTGCCGTGCACGGTCAGCCAGTACGGCCAGCTCTTCACTTTTATGTAATGCCGCAGTGGTCATTACGCGGTTCAGGCTGGCCATAGCTTCTTTGGTTTTGCCGCTTTTCAGCTGGCTAATGGCCAGGTTGTAAATCAGGTAAGGCTGAAAACGAATATTGTCTGACAACTGATTAATACCGGCGTTGGCAGCATCAGTCTGGCGGTTGCGGATATTAATCAGCGTCGCCAGGTAGTTATATTCACCGGCAATATCCTGCGGTACCTGACCGTTAATCTGCATCAGGGCATGCGCAGCACGCGGAGTATCGGCTTTCTGATAATAGAGCTTGGCCAGATAAAACCAGGCGCGGTTGCGTTGCCCGGCAGCAACTTCCGGGGTGAGCAGCTGGCTGAAGATTTCTTCGGCCTGACCGGCAATACCATAAGAAAGGGTCATACCGCCTTTAAGTAAGCGGGCTTCATCGCCATGATGCTGCAGAGCGTTCTGGCTGAGGGCGTATTCGTACTGTACCAGAGCGGAAAAATAATCCTGCTGGTAGTAATCAAACAGAATACCGCCGTACTCCAGGTCTTTAACCTGCGCGGCGGTGGCACACTGGCTGGCAAGTATGAGTGGCAGCAGAAAGCGCATAAACATTCGCATAAGCACTACCACTGATTGATGGTAAACACAGGTTCCTGGCGGGCGCTGTCATCCGTGATGGCCAGTTCCAGATATTGGCTTGCTTTGCCTTTTTCCAGAGTCAGCTCTGCTGCTCTTTTATAAGCGCGACCATTCGGACCAATACCGGTAAAAAAGGCGGTGACTTCGTGCTTGCCTTCAGACAGGTTGGTCATAAACAGTTTCTGTACGCCACCGCGGTTCAGGGCTTCACGCTGTTTGGCGGAATACAGATGAGTGGAGACCATCTTGTCGTCGATTTTCAGTTTGACGCTTTCCAGGGTAAAAAACTGTCCACCTTCGACGGCCACAAAAACTGAAAACTGGGTGTTGGTCGGAAACAGCAGTGCTTCTTCCATTACCCGCAGATCTTTATTCAGCGTGATAACACGGTTCTTCAGCGCCTGAATATTTCCTGACAAGCGCTGCACTTCGCTCATGGCTTTGTGGGCTTTTTCTTCCGATTTTTGCTGGCCAAAATCAATGCTGGCATCTGCTGCTAACAGGGGGGCAGATACGGAAAAGCTGATGAAAAATGACAATAATGCCCAAAAACGCACGTCTGTTACTCCTGCCGCTCTTTACGCTGACGTTGGACGGTCGGGCATTATCTGCACTTATGAATTTAAAAACCTGCACCTGTTCAAAAAATGGAATAGTGCCAATTTTTTTTATCGCTAATGAGGCCTGCGTCACACTTTTGCTGTAACAGGCATCACAGTGTGAACAGGTTAACAGTCGGAAGGTGATTCACTGCCAGACAGCCGGAAGGCCTTTTCCGTAAGATGCCCGCCGAATCTGTTATGACGGCATCATCATGCAACAACACCTGATACTGGCGCTGAGCCTTTGTCTGGGGGCTTCTGTCGCCCTGGCGCAACAAGACAAACCGGCACAGCAGGAAAAACAACCTCCACAAGTTTCCAGCGAAGATATTGATCAGGCCCTGAAAGTGAAGGTGATTGATCCGTTTCTTGAGCTGCATACCGGCCCCGGGCGTGGTTATCCGGTTATTTATGTGGTGGAAAAAGGCGAAGAGATTGCAGTGGTCAGTCGCCGTACAACCTGGTATCTGATCGCCGACCGGCGCGGCAAAACCGGCTGGGTAACCCGTGAGAGCCTGGCGCGGACACTGCTGGAAACCGGCACGCCAGTGGCGTTACCGGAAACCCGCCACGGTGATTTTTTACGTCACAAAGCGCGTCTTGGTTTTACTGTCGGCCAACAGGAGGGCTCCGAACAGGTAAGTCTGCTGGCGGGTTACCGCCTGAGCCGTAATTTTGGTATCGAAGCCGAATATGGTCAGCTGTTCGCAGATACCGTCGATGGTTACCAGCGCTCGGTCAGCCTGATTGTTGAACCGACGGATCGCTGGTCTTTCACTCCTTTTTTGTCAGCGGGTTTTGGTCGTCAGGAGTTGCAGCTGAAAGAAAAACTGCCTGGCAATAAACCGGTTAACGATGATTTCCGCAGTTTAGGCATTGGTGTAAATGCCTACATCGGTTTCAACTTCGTATTACGCGGTGAATACCGCAATCTGACAATATTTTCAGACAATGACACAGTGAGTAACGCAATATGGCGAATTGGTTTCAGCAGTTTCTTCTGACGGCAGCAGTGTTGCTGCTCAGCCCATTGGCATTGTCTGCAGAAGAGGGTAATGATGGATCGGTGGTGATTAATCCGATCAAAATTATTGAGCCGGATGTTCAGCAAAGCAAAAATGATCAGGCAAAAATCGACAATGAAGTGTTCGAGGCTGGTTTTTTCCTGGGCATGATCAGTATCGAAGATTTCGGCACACATCCGCTATATGGCGTAAAAGCGTCATTTCATGCGACGGAAGATTTTTTCCTGCAGGCAAACTATGGCCGCAGTGAAGCCGGCCGTACAAGCTATGAAACCATTAATGGCAGTGGCATTAATATTCTGACTGATGCCGAACGGGAATACAGTTATTACGATGTTCTGGTGGGCTACAACCTGTTCCCTGGTGAAACCTTTGTTACACGTAATCTGACGTTTAATTCTGCATTTTATCTGGTTGGTGGTGTTGGTAATACGCGTTTTGCCGGAGATGAGCAATTTACTCTGGTGATTGGCACAGGTTACCGCATTATTTTTTCAGACTGGCTGACCTGGAACCTGGATTATCGTGACCACATGTTTGACACGGAGCTGTTGGGGCATAAGAAGCAGACGCACAACATTGAATTTGCTACCGGGTTAACAGTTTTCTTTTAATTGCATAACGGTTTGTAAACACAGGTCGCATTTTGTAGTCGTCATTCCGTTTACTATGCTGGTGTTACTTTAAGGTTGGAGGCTTTATGGCTAGTCGGAATTTCGCAACAGGTATGCTGCTGTCTGTTTTACCGCTCGTTTTCAGCAATATCAGTGTTGCCGGTTCACCCTCAGACTATAGCGAAGCCTGTGAGTGCAAAACCTCAGAGAATGGTACGCGTACCATTCCGGTTTTAATCCGCGACTTTAAAACCAGCCATCCGGATTTTGAAACCATGGATGGTGTCGATTATGGCATCGTAAAAGAAGATCTGGGTGACGATGGACGTCCGGTTTACGCGCATGAAGGCCGCAGCAGAACGACAACGGGCAAAGCCAATTTTGATCAGTGGTATCGTGATGTACCGGGCGTGAATATGGCCATCAGCAAGAATCTGACGATTCGTGAAATTGCTTCAGGCTTCTGGGAATACAGCAACCACAGTTTCTTCCCGATTGACCGTGAAGGCTTCGGTAATCAGGGAAATTATCATAATTACCACTTCACGCTGGAAACACACCTGAAGTTTTATTATGTACCGGGCGGCCACTTTACCTTCCGCGGTGATGATGACCTGTTTCTGTTTATCAACGGTAAGCTGGCGATGGATATCGGTGGTGTTCATGGCATGATTGAGAAAACCCTCGATCTGGATCAGGTTGCCGAGCGTCTGGGGATTGAGCCTTACAACACCTATTCATTTGATCTGTTCTTTGCCGAACGCCATACCACGGAGTCGCATTTTAAATTCCAGACCACACTGGAGCTTGAATGCCTCTGATCCGGATTATATAAGCGGATAAGCAGACATAAAAAAACCCGGCAATTGCCGGGTTTTTTATTACTGTGGGTTAAAGCACAAAATCAGTTGGCTTCAACGATGCGCTTCATGTCAGTCATGTAGCCACGCAGTTCCTGACCAATCCACTCAACCGGGTGGTTGCGGATGTTTTCGTTCACTTCGATCAGGCGCTTGTTGTCTACAGAGTTAGACTTCAGCTTCAGACCTTTACCGATAACGTCGGTGCTGATGTGTGGCATGAACTTCTCGCGCAGCAGAGGTACAGCAGCGTGAGAGAACAGGTAGTTACCGTACTCAGCAGTATCGGAAATAACCACGTTCATTTCGTACAGCTTACGACGGGCGATGGTGTTGGCGATCAGCGGAGTTTCGTGCAGAGACTCGTAGTACGCAGATTCTTCAACGATGCCGCTCTCAACCATGGTTTCGAACGCCAGTTCAACGCCGGCTTTGATCATGGCAACCAGCAGGATGCCGTGGTCGAAGTATTCCTGTTCGTTGATTTCAACGTCAGAAGCCGGTGCTTTTTCGAAGCCGGTTTCTGCCGTTTCTTCACGCCAGGTCAGCAGGTTTTTATCGTTGTTGGCCCAGTCAGCCATCATGGTGCGGGAGAATTCGCCGGTCATGATGTCGTCCTGATGCTTGCGGAACAGAGGACGCATCAGTTCTTTCAGTTCTTCAGCCATGTCGAACGCAACGATTTTCGCCGGGTTAGACAGACGGTCCATCATGTTGGTGATGCCGCCGTACTTCAGAGCTTCAGTCACTGTTTCCCAACCGTACTGGATCAGCTTGGCTGCGTAGCCTTCGTCGATACCGTCTTCAACCATTTTCTCGAAGCCCAGAATCGCACCGGTCTGCAGCATGCCGCACAGAATGGTCTGCTCGCCCATCAGGTCAGACTTAACTTCAGCAACGAAAGAAGATTCCAGACAGCCAGCGCGGTGACCGCCAGTACCGGCAGCCCATGCTTTAGCAATGTCCCAGCCTTCGCCTTTAGGATCGTTTTCAGGGTGAACAGCGATCAGGGTCGGAACACCGAAACCACGCTTGTACTCTTCACGCACTTCAGAACCCGGGCACTTAGGAGCAACCATCACAACGGTCAGGTCAGGACGGATCTGCATGCCTTCTTCAACAATGTTGAAACCGTGGGAGTAACCCAGGCAGGCGCCTTCTTTCATCAGAGGCATAACAGCAGAAACAACAGCAGTGTGCTGCTTGTCTGGCGTCAGGTTGATCAGCAGGTCAGCCTGTGGAACCAGCTCTTCGTAAGTACCAACAACGAAACCGTTGTCAGTCGCGTTTTTCCAGGACTGACGCTTCTCAGCGATGGCTTCAGCACGCAGGGTGTAAGACACGTCCAGACCGGAATCGCGCATGTTCAGACCCTGATTCAGGCCCTGAGCACCACAACCAACGATCACAACTTTCTTACCTTTCAGGAATTCAGCTTCGGAAGCGAATTCAGAACGGTCCATAAAACGGCAGCGGCCCAGCTGATCCAGCTGTTGACGCAGGTTCAGAGTATTGAAGTAGTTAGCACCCATCTCTGGCTCCTTAAATTGAGGTTATGTGGATTAAAAAACGTTGCGGCGAATAGTAGGGGAAGATGGCTGTTGCGTAAAATGCTATATTTGCGCCGTCTCGTTGCGTTTTATGCAACGACCTTATTTCGGCTAAGGAAATACGATGGATTACAAGGACTTGCAGGTGTTCCTCAGTCTCAGTTCGCTGCAGCATCTGGGTAAAGCCAGTCAGCAATTACATATGAGTGCGTCGACACTGAGTCGCCGTCTGGCGCGGATGGAGGAAGAAGCCGGGGCACAATTGTTCAGTCGTGACAGTTCACCCCTGCAGCTGACGCCAGTGGGCGAGCTGTTCCGTCAGCATGCTGAGCAGACCCTGCTCAGCTGGGAGCAGTTGCGCAGTGCGGTGGGAACTCAGGTCAGCGATCTGAGCGGCCGGCTGACACTGTATTGCTCCGTTACCGCCAGCTACAGCTTTCTGGCGGACTTATTGTCGCGCTTTCGCGAAAAATATCCGCAGGTCGATTTGCGTATTCACACCGGCGATGCGGCGGAATCCATTCCCCGGGTCGAGTCCGGCGAGGCGGATGTGGTGATTGCCGCGCGTCCGGAACAGCTGGCTGGCGGTTTGACTTTTAAAGCCATGGCGGCATCACCGCTTCTCTTTATAGCGCCACGCGCACCGGGAGCTGTGCTGCCGCTGAACCAGACGGAAATTGACTGGGCGCAGGTGCCGATGGTGCTGTCTGAATCCGGACTGGCACGCACCCGCGTTAACCGCTGGTTTGCCGCACGCAATATCGCTCCGCATATTTATGCTCAGGTAACGGGTAATGAGGCGATCGTTAGTATGGTGGCACTGGGAGTAGGCGTTGGTGTGGTGCCGGAGCTGGTGTTGCGCAACAGCCCGATGGCTGGCCGGGTGCGGGTTTTAAATGTGCAGCCGGAACTTGAACCCTTTGCCATTGGTCTGTGTGCCCAGAGTCAGCGTTTGCAGGAACCCCTGTTGCAGGCGTTATGGAAGACAGCCGCCATTTAATGCCTCATAATGAGCGGTTCTACTGAGGTGTGTTTATGAGCCTGCAACAAATGAATGATGACAACAAGGTTGTACCCCTGATGGATAACGAAGACGAGAACGGACGTAAGTCTGCCAAGTGGCCGGGACGCAAAGGCATTTACCTGTTGCCGAACCTGTTCACCACCGGTGCCTTGTTCTCCGGCTTTTATGCGGTAGTGGCCAGTATGAACGGCCATTTCGAAAACGCGGCGATCGCGATCTTTATTGCCATGATCCTCGATGGTCTGGACGGACGTGTTGCCCGCCTGACCAATACCCAGAGTGATTTTGGTGCTGAGTACGACAGTCTGGCGGATATGGTGTCCTTCGGTGTGGCGCCGGCGCTGGTTGCGTTCAGCTGGGCGTTGCAGGATCTGGGTAAGATTGGCTGGGTGGGTGCCTTTATTTATGTCGCAGGTGCGGCATTGCGTCTGGCACGTTTCAATACCCAGCTGGCGGTGGCCGATAAGAACTTCTTTACCGGTCTGGCCAGCCCGGCGGCGGCAGCTATTGTGGCTGGTACCGTATGGGTGTTCAGTGAAACCGGAACACCGGGTGCGGAAATCGCCTGGCTGATGGCGGTTGTCGTGCCGGCGGCGGGCCTGCTGATGGTCAGCAACTTCCGCTACCACAGCTTTAAAGGTCTGGATCTGCGCGGCAAGGTGCCTTTTGTTGCTATGCTGGCTGTAGTCTTCGTGTTTGTCGTGGTCTCCATTGATCCGGCCAAGGTACTGCTGGGCGTGTTTATGACCTACGCGCTGTCGGGTCCGGTGTATGAAGCCTGGCTGCGTCTGCGTGAAAAAAGAGCCAAAGGTTGAATTCTTAGCTCAATTTGAGTCTAACCTTGCTCTGAGTCTTCCCGCGCGTTATCTGCTCTTATCCGGAGCCGGCGCGGGAAGGCGGTTAAACCGCCAGCCGAGGAGCTTCCATGATCATTAAGCCGCACAATCCCTCCGATCCTTTAGCGTCCGAAATCACTCCTCACTCCCTCTATCTTAAGCGTCGCCAGTTTATTGGTCAGGGTGCGGCATTAGCATTTGCTGCCAGTGCTTTGCCGGTTCAGGCGTTGCAGAGTCGTGAAGATCCGGGCAGTAGTGGCTCGCCCTGGCTGCGGGAGCAAATAGGCTCTGCGCGTGAAACCGCGTTTGGCGAAGATGAGGTGCTGACGCCCTACAGCAGTGTTACTCAGTACAACAACTTTTATGAATTCGGTACCGGTAAAGATGACCCCTACCGTTATGCCAGTAAGCTGAAGACTGATCCATGGTCGGTGACTGTGGATGGTGAGTGCGAAGTAAAAGGTACCTTCTCCCTTGAAGATCTGCTGAAAGGGCAGCAGCTGGAAGAGCGCATTTATCGTCTGCGCTGCGTCGAAGCCTGGTCGATGGTTATTCCCTGGATTGGTTTTCCGTTGGCAGATCTGATTAAACGCTTCAAGCCACTGGCCAGCGCTAAATACATTGAATTCATCACGCTGGAAGATAAAAAGCAGATGCCGGGTCAGCGCTCGGCTTTCTCAACCATCGACTGGCCATATAAAGAAGGGCTGAGGATGGATGAGGCCATGCACCCGCTGACGCTGATGGCGGTGGGTTTATATGGAGAAGTGCTGCCAAATCAGAATGGTGCGCCGTTGCGGTTAGTGGTGCCGTGGAAGTACGGCTTTAAAAGCATCAAGTCGATTGTTGCCATCCGCTTCCGCGAAACCATGCCGCGCACGACCTGGAATGACATTGCACCGAATGAGTACGGCTTCTATGCCAATGTGAACCCGCAGGTTGATCACCCGCGCTGGAGTCAGGCCAGTGAGCGGCGCTTACCATCTGGTCTGTTCAAACCAAACCGGATTTCGACGCGTCTGTTTAACGGTTACAGCGAAGTCGCTTCTCTCTATTCAGGCATGGACCTGCACAAGTACTACTGAACCAGGATTGTTTGCATGATCAGGCTGCGCCGCATTGTTCTCTTCTTATTAGGTATCACGCCATTCCTCTATATAGGCCAGGCAATCGTTCGGCTACAGTCTGGTGAATGGGACATTTTAGGCCCGGAGCCGGGGAAGGCGGTTGTCTGGTTTACCGGTACCTGGGCATTCAACTTTCTGCTGCTGACGCTGGCGGTCACACCGCTGCGCCGCTTACTGAAACAGCCCTGGCTGATTCAGCACCGCCGTATGCTGGGCTTGTTTGCTTTCTTCTATGCCTCTCTGCACCTACTGTCTTACTTTGCGTTCCTTCTGGAGTGGCGTTTCGCTGAATTGGGGGCTGAAACGATTAAGCGGCCTTATTTACTATTAGGTATGACAGCCTGGTTGCTGCTGTTGCCATTAGCGGTGACATCCACCCGTGGCTGGCAACGGCGGCTGAAGCAGGGGTGGAAGCGTCTGCATAAGCTGATTTATCCGTTATCTGTTCTCGTGGCGGTTCATTATCTGCTGCAGATCCGTTCTTCGTGGTTCGAGCCAGTGTTGTATGCCGCGCTCGTACTCTGTCTGCTATTACTGCGGTGGCAGAAAGCCACGGTCACGAAGCACGCTGATGGACATAATAGTTAAGTAATGTAAAAAGCAGTTGACCCCCGGATTCATATCCCTATAATGCGCCCCTCTCGACCGCT
>NZ_DDCJ01000106.1:0-512 GCF_002335285.1 Thalassolituus sp. UBA2009 | reverse complement strand
AGCCGGGTGGCTCCGGGAATTAAGCGGGCAAGTATACGTGCTTTATATAGAAGGGGGAAAAGAGAGGGCGGGAGGTTCCTGTAATTTTTTTTCAGAAAGCTGTTGACCGCCAGCAGGATCTCTCTATAATGCGCCCCTCTCGACCGCTACGGTGTGTTGAAGAAGTTGAAAAAGCTTTATTTTTCAATGACTTGCAATATTCTAACGAATCGCCAGTCGCTGAAAAATTCTCGAAAAAGGTGTTGATTTCGGTCAGTAAGAGCGTAAAATGCGCCACCTGCTTTGAGAGTGACCCGGAAGGGTTGTTTGAAGCTGAGTTAAGTGTTTGATTTTAAAAGAAATTTTGAAAACTAACGCTTGACACGATCTGAAGGTGCTGTAAAATGCACCGCCTGAGTTGGGAAGCGAAAGCGGAAAGATTCAGAAAGTTAAGCGGTTGAAAAGATTCAAAAAATCGCTTGACACCAAGAGCTGCATTCTATATAATGCGCAGCCCGCTTTGAGAGAAACGA
>NZ_DDCJ01000060.1:0-15485 GCF_002335285.1 Thalassolituus sp. UBA2009 | reverse complement strand
ATTCCTGCCCTGCGTATACAAGGATGGGCGGCAGCGTGTCTGGAGTACAAGCACCACCTGAACGATTTTCACTGCCGGAAAAGTACTGAAAATCACCGACGCAAAATAATATACAAACAACCAGTATATTTTACTGTTTTCGGAATCTGATGCGCGTTTACGCTCCGGCAGTAAAACGCGCATGCGCAGATTGACACCTTCAGTTCAGAAAGAATGGAAGAAAATCAATCACTTAAGATTCTGCGAAAAGTGATAACGCGCAAAGTGTAAAGAGCGCTTGAAGGTAAAAGCGCGCATGCGCGTTTATATCCTGACAAGAAAGAAAATAACGATGATTTTTACAGCCCTGACAGTGGTTTAGGCTGGGAATCTGAACAAGGGTTTAGGTGTGTTAATGAGCATGCTTACTAAGAAACTGTTAGCATTTATGAAAGGGATTTCGTATGAAGTATCAAGGTCAGTTATATTTTAAAGATGATGATGTTATTAATGTTGTCTCTTTTATTATTCGTGAAGATAAGAAATCATTGGCCTTTGACGTAATAGCCAGTTGGGGAGGATTAGGAAAATGGAGAAGGTCTGGCGTAGCTAGTCTTAAAAGTGGTATTTTCGAATCCGAAATAGAAAAATCTCTTCAAGTGGAAACAGGTCAGCAAGGTGTTCCGTGCAAGCTTCGATTTCTAATAGAAGACGAGTCGAAAGATTTTTTAACAATTTCTGGTTCTTGGTCAGAAGATGGTGAAAAATATGAATTTGAAGGTGACTTAGAACCCAAATGCTAACAAACCGCTGAAATTCGTTAGGCCACAAAAAACGTGGCCTTCACTAGGACTCGCTTCGCTCGCCCTCTAGCGGAGCGTTAGGCAAAGGCTGAATATGAACCAACACAAAGAGTATCTAATAAAAATATTTGAAGTTGGCGCGGCGAAATTTGGCATATGCTGCTTCATAATTGCGCTCATAACACCATCACTTGGAAAGCTTGGCGTATACGCAGCCTATGCAACATATCTCGCGGCATTAGCCTGCTTCTATTTTGCTACGTTTAAAATATGGTCATCAGAGCAAATTAAGAAATCTGAGGCGCTCACAGTTCAGATACTGGAGGCAAGCGGGCGATTCTCAAGTGGTAATGGGCACTCCTTCAACAAGGCAAGCTTAAAAGCAGAGCTCTGCATAATAAATAATCAATCCACTCCAGCCAGTCTAAGCGACCTTATTTTCACCGTAGAAGAAGATAAAAAATACAAGATCAAACTGCTAACCCCAGTGAAAGCGTTTAATAAAGTAGACTCCAGCCCAATACAGAACTCCGCTGTTCTCGCACCTAATTCATCTCTACTGGTCACTCTGCAAGGAGAACTCGAAGGGAGTTTCAGCAATGCAGAAGAGCAAGCAATGTTTTTAAGAGACCACAAGCACCTGAGCGGAACGCTTAAATACAAAACAACTACAACCACAGCAACAAATGTGCTTACCCAGCCAACTGATTTCGACTTAACATATGTCAGAGAGCGCTTTCAGGGGGAGTGGCAAAAGCACAACTTCAAAGAGGCTCTAGCCATACTATGTGCCTCAGATGCCTAACAAATGGTTCAAATCGCTCGCTCCGCTCGCTGGGACGGGCTAAAGCCCGCCCCTTAACCAAACGTTAAAAGGCACCCACGGAAATGAGTAAGTTCAAGCATCATAGTAACTTTCCAAAGGAGAAACATATACAAAGCTACCTCTTTCCAAACTTGTGCTTTGAATGCTGCAAGAGCTTTAAAAAACCGCAAGCGCCGGAATTAAGAAAGTGTCCTGAGTGCGGTGGGGTTCTAATTGAGGTGGGTCGAAAATTTTCTGCGCCCAAAGCCACTGATAAGGCTCAGTGGGAGAAAGTTAGATTTTTAGTGGAGCATGGTTTCCTGTTCCAATCAGTCTACGAACAAAGGGAAGATGGTGGCTTTTATCATGTCGCATACCCAGCGTCGCTCAAGGAGGCAAAAGAGTTTGTAGTAAAGTATAAGGAGCAGGCCGTTGACTCTACCTTTTAACAAGTCAATCAACTTCGCGCCTACGGCACCGGACGCAGCAAAGCTGCGCCGGTTATTGAAACGTTAGGCGAAAAGGAACATCATGAACTCAATCAATACCGGGCAGGTTTTTAGTCATGAATTAGATGGATGGTCTGTCTCTTGGGAGAGCGATGGCAATTATCGTCATTGGTGCCACCAAATAAAAAATCCAAACTGGAATTCTTTGTTAGTCGTAATGTTTAATCCTGGAAGCCTGAGTGGAGATGGATCAAACCTAAATAAAGATACAACTTTGAGAATTCTGAGAGAAGTTTGTGGTTCAGCAAATCTAAATCCTTATGTCATAAATCTTTTTGACTATGCCAGTCCGTCACCACAGAATCTATTCGATAACTGGCACTTAAGAGATTCAAGTAGCATTGTTTTTGACAAGCTGCCGTTGTCAATTTTCCAAAGCTATATATTGGCTTACGGAGATTATGAAAACTGGGGGCAACGTGATGCCGAAATAAAAGAAAGGCAGGCATTAGTCCTTAGTCACCTAGAATCACTAAATGAAATTTTATTGCCAAAAAACAATTCAGGCACGCCAAAACACCCCATGATTTGGCAAAGACAGAAGTTAAAACCAAGCATCAGCGCGTTGTTGCAAGCAGCGCCTAACAAGTCAAAGCACTCGGACGCAGAAAGCTGCGCCGGTGTTTGAGGCGTTAGCCGTAAACGGTACATTACGATGGACGACGTTATTGAAAAAATCTGGCAGAAATTCGCTAAACAAAACTTGACTAAAAGGGATGTGGCTTTAAGAAGAGGAACGAACTATAAAAAAGCCGCGCCTTGGGTAAATGGAGTAGCAAGCCCAGCATTGCCGACAACCATGCTTTCAAACGTTACTGTTTATGAAAGCTGGTTAAACCCACACAATATGGGAATAGCTAAAAATCTAATTGCTCACAAAAAAGACTTAACAGTTCGCGAGTTGCTTTATGAGATGTGTTATCAAATGAAAGAAGGGAATACTGAATACCCCTATGTTTGGTGGGTGTGGCCACACACGTCAAAAACGCGTGCTATTCATGAAGATTCTAATGGCGTGACCTTCGTCAAACTCGGGAATAAGTGGCAAATGGCATTTTCTATTCAGGCTATGGGCGCATTAGCGGGGGCGCAAGGAGCTTCAAGTTACGAAGAGTTACCAAGGAATGCATACTTTGTGTCGTGGGAAAATGAGGAAACAGCGCGTGCCCATATGTCATAAATCGGCTAACAAATACAGCTAGCAGGACAATGATCTTGCCCCGCTTTAACGGACACCAAATTTAAACCGACGAGGTGTCCAATGCCAAAAATAACTCAGCTAAGAAAGACTTTGATTTTGACCGACATAACCACCAAATCCGAATATCCATTACCCTAAAATAAAGTAATCTATGAAATTTTCTGAACCTGAAAAAGAAGCCCTGCTGGCGCTGAAGGGCGTTGGCCCGACCGTGATCAAACGCTTTGAGGAAATTGGTATCAGTTCGCTGGCTGAGCTGGCCACTTACAACGCAGAAGATATCGCCGAGAGAGTGGCTCAGATGCTGAGAACCACCTGCTGGAAAAACAGCCCACAAGCGAAAGCGGCAATTAATGCCGCGATTGAACGGGCCAAAGCCGGTTTATAAGCGGAAATTTATGCGATGAAACGTACAACACTGAATATTATTATTTTCCTGTTGGGAGCTACCACTGGCTTGTTCAGTGCCTGGGTTTGTTCCTATCGCGAAAGTCCGTCTGCAGCAGAACAACAGCCATTACTGAAAAATGTGATGCGCTATGCCAGCACGGAAATTGCCGCAGAGAATTACGCCTGTGAAGGCAGCCCGGTTACCACAGTGGGCGCTGTTATTGCCTCGCTGCTGGAAATGAATAATACAACCAGCAGAAACCGCCTGAGTTACGGTTGTTATAACGGGGTCTGTACGCTATCGGTTTCCGATTGCAAACCCTGGCAGAATCAGGAATGTTCCACCCGATTTTTAAAATTTGAGCGCGATAATCAGCAGCAGATTCTGCCAGACAGTTTCAGTTGCCTTGATATGCCCTGAACTCTCTTTGTTGTTAAAACTCTCTTTGTTGTTAAAACTTCCTCCGGATAATTATGATCAGACCCGCTGCCGGTATCCGTCTGGATACCACAACCTCCCCCACTACGCAGCCCCCACCCGGCGCAGGCAGCACACAGGCAGCCCGCAGTGATATCGACGCAATACTGACAGTCTGGCTGGATGCGTCCGTTAAAGCCCATGATTTTATTGAGTCATCATTCTGGCAGTCTCAGCTGGATAATATGCGAGATGTGTATTTACCCAACTCCGATGTCTGGGTATTTGAGCTGAATGCACAGGTTGTCGGTTTTTATGCTCTGCATAACAACACGCTGGCTGCCATCTTTGTTGCTCCGCAACAGCAGGGTCGGGGCATTGGTAAACAATTATTAAATCACGCCAAACAGCAGCGCAATGAGCTGCATCTTACGGTATATAAAGCCAACGAACCCAGCTGTCGTTTTTACCGGAGTCAGGGCTTTACACTGGTCCGGGAACAAGCCGACAGTCATACCGGACACACTGAATTACTGCTGCACTTTACGGCGTAGTCCGCCACACGTAAGCAAAGGAGATTACGATGAAGGATTCAAAGACATTCTGGGATAACAGTGCGCAGCACTATGCCAAAAGCCAGATTCAGGATGAAGCGGCCTACCGTAAGAAGCTGTAAATAACCCAGCAGTATCTGCAACCCGATTGGTCAGTGCTGGAATTTGGCTGTGGTACCGGCAGCACCGCGATGGTTCATGCGCCGTATGTTAAAGAGGTTCTGGCAACGGATATTTCTGACAATATGCTGGCCATCGCGGCACAGAAAGCCAATGACGCGGAGATCAATAATATCCGTTTTCAGCAGGGAACGCTGGAAAGTATTAATCCACCCGTCGCTAGCTTTGACGCCGTGCTGGGGCTGAATATCCTGCACCTGCTGGAAGATCCGGATTCCGCTATCAGCGCCAGTTATAAAGCGTTAAAACCGGGTGGCGTATTTATTACCAGCACGGCACTGGTGAAGGAAATGAATATCTTGTGGCGTATGCTGATTCCGGTTATGCAGGTGCTGAATCTGGCGCCCTTTGTACATCGTTTTAATAAAACGGAGTTAGTGGAAAAACTGAATCATGCAGGCTTCAGTATCGATCATCTCTGGCAACCGGCAGCACAGTCCGTTTTTATTGTTGCCAGAAAATAATCAGAGGTTTTCTCAGGCTTTTTTATCGTCCTGAATCCGGCTGTAACCCAGAATCCAGTAGCTCATCAGCCGGTAGGTAAAATAGCAGACAAAACCGGCAAAAATCGTATCACTTAAAAAGTGTCCGCCCTGTACAATACGCCCGGCGCTGACCACAATTCCCACGGCCATACCAGCCCAGAACCAGCTGCGGCGGCGGAAAACCCAGGCAAAAGCCATCAACCAGAATCCCATCGCCGCATGTCCGCTAACGAAAGATTTACATTTTTTTGCACACTGGTCAGAAATCACAAAGGCCGGAGTAAAACCACTGTGGCCGCCAAATTCCTGCACCTGCTTTGGCCGCGCGCGGTCAAAACCTTCTTTAAATACGGTATGCACCAGAATGCCGGGGCCCGCCAGCAACGACACCAGAATAAATACCCAGGCTTTGCGCTGCGCCTGCGCAATACCGCCTTTAACAAAGGTCAGCGCCACGGCAATCAGTAAAACCGGCACCAGCACATAGGGTACATAACGGAATAACGCATACACCGACTCGCTGATCGGATGGTTGGCCAGCGGCCAGTTACCCTGTTCTGCGTCGTAAAACCAGCGGCTGACGCTCAGATCAATCTGTGGAAACGCGATAAAAACTGCGGCCAGAAGAATAAATAAAATCCAATCGATGTGCTGTTTTGCAAAAGCCATGTGGGTTAAATCCGCGTTAAACATAAAGAGCGCAAGGATAACGGTTTTAATGCCAACAGCCCAGTGACCAGCTCCTGCCAGGCTTTCTTGCGCGCTCTTCCGGCGCCCTTCTGTTACTTGCGGCTCACCCTTCTCTTCTTATCTTGCTTTCTCAAATCCATAAATGTTACGTTATAACATGTGTTAATTATGATAACTCACGCAACCCAGTACGAGGATTCAATGAACACTCCTGCGACTTCCCCCACCCATTCAACTCCGGCGATGGCCGATACCCGCCTGCCGGTTACCGTGCTGTCTGGCTTTCTCGGTGCCGGTAAAACCACCCTGCTCAATCATATTCTGCATAACCGCGATAACCGTCGGGTGGCGGTGATTGTGAATGATATGAGCGAGGTGAATATCGATGCTGCATTCGTAAAAGACGAAGTTGAGCTGAAGCGTGGTGAAGAAAAACTGGTGGAGATGAGCAACGGCTGCATTTGCTGCACCCTGCGCGAAGACCTGTTAATTGAGGTACGCCAACTGGCGGAAGCCGGGCGCTTTGATTATCTGGTGATTGAATCCACCGGCATCGCCGAGCCTCTGCCGGTAGCTGAAACCTTTACCTTCGCCGATGAAGATGGCGTCAGCCTGTCGGATATTGCCCGCCTGGATACTATGGTCACGGTGGTCGATGCGGTAAATTTTCTGCAGGATTTTGACGCCGCCCGTTCATTGCAGGAAAGCGGTGAATCCTTGGGTGAGGACGACCAGCGCAGTGTCAGCGATCTGCTGATTGATCAGATTGAATTCTGCGACAAGCTGCTAATCAGCAAAACCGATCTGGTCAGCGCGGAGCAACTGCAGCGCCTGCAGGCCATTCTGCACAGTCTGAATCCACGCGCTGAACAGATCCCGATGGTTAAAGGCAATGCGCCGCTGGATAAAGTACTGGGCACCGGCAGTTTTGATTTTGATCAGGCCGCTCAGGCACCGGGCTGGCTGCAGGAACTACGCGGCGAGCATCATCCGGAAACAGAAGAATACGGTATCGGCAGTTTTGTTTACCGCGCGCGCAAACCCTTTCACCCGCAAAAATTCTGGGATTTTCTGCATCAGGACTGGCCAGATGGCAAGCTGCTGCGCTCCAAAGGCTATTTCTGGCTGGCCAGCCGCCCGCAATTTGCCGGTCAATGGAGTCAGGCTGGCGGTATCGCCCACCATGGTTTTGCCGGCATGTTCTGGAAAGCCGTACCCGATGAGCGCTGGCCACAGGATGAAGAATCCCTCGCCTATATCCGCGAAAAATGGGTGGAGCCTTTTGGCGATATGCGCCAGGAGCTGGTGTTTATCGGGCAAGGGCTGGACGCTGCTGAAGTCACAGCCCAGCTGGATGCCTGCCTGCTGAACGATAAAGAACTGCTGGCCGGGAAAGAGCTCTGGCAACAACTGCCCGACCCATTCCCAGCCTGGGAGTAACCCCGCTCACAACGGCTCAGGCTTACTGCATTTTATACGGAATAATCTGCTCAACCGTCATGCGGTAGGCCGAAGTCGCAACGTCATTTTTATTCACTTCCGTCAGCAGCGTGCCTTCAATCCAGAACGGATCGTAGATGGTTTCCAGCATTACCCCATCGCTGCTTTTGCCCAGAATCAGCTGATTCGGTGGTGGTGGCGGCAGATGAATACAGGCGCCGTAGTAAGGCACCAGAAAGAACTCGGTAACTACCTGCTGGTCATCAAACTCCAGCGGGACTATGTAGCCCGGAATACGGACTTTCTGGCCGTTAAATTCAGCGCGGATATTGGTTGATTGCAACGCCCGGTGCCAGTCAGTCTGCGGCTGATCCGGGTTTTTCACCGCTTCGCCCTGCCCCAGCGCGGCATCAATCTGATCTTCTTCTGAGCCATCGGCAATCGCCGCCAGCTCAGCCGGTGGATTCGACAGCGCCTTAAAATCCTCATCCGGCAGCAAATCGGCAAATTCAATTTCGCGATAGACCGGGTCTGCGGCCTGCGCGCTTGTCACAAACGCGGCGCTAACACACGCGGAGCTGCCGAGTACCAGCAGCCAGGAGCCAGCAGTCCGGCGACTGCCCGACAGCAGAGAACGAAAAACAGCCATCTCAGGGTTTCCTATTCTTAAGGTTATAATATAACATATCATTTCTTTGGCGCGCCGCACCTTGCCAAGCCAGGCAGCGCCAACGTTACTGACACAAGACGCAGACTATAAGGAATTCAGCATGAACCTACGAGCACAACCCCAGGTACGCTTCCGTCACCGCCATTTGCTTAAGCCGGTAACGACCACCGCCTTAACCACCTTGCTGGCCCTGACCCTGAGCGCCTGTGGTGGCGACAGCAGCAGTGACAGCAGTGATAACGATCATAACCATGATCACGCCGAAGGTGGTCGTTTGATTTACTCTCTGTCCGGCTCTGCTGACACCCTGAAAATGTTTGATCAGACAGTTGCAAGCGAGCAGTTCACCTCCACCACCGTAGCCACAGGTGCCGATGCTCAGCTGGTTCTGTCTAACGATGGTGTCACCCTCGCCATGCTGAATGGCAGTGATCTGAGCATTGTCAGTTCGGGTCTGGAGCATATGCACGGTAAAGATGCTCACGCTCATGCTGTTGCAACATTAACCGCAGCCCATATTGCCGATGTCGCTCAGGTCGTCGCCACAACGGATCATTTCTCTGTGCTGAAAAATGATGGCAGCGGCCTGCTGCTGGAAGCCGCCGATGGCGAAGTCGTTAGCGGGCTGAATTTACCCAATAACCTTGTCTATCCGGCTCTGGCTTTACAGGGCGGTCAGTTCATGACCTTTACGGCTAACGCTGTAACCCCGGCCAATACCGACATCACCGTGGTTAATGCTGACGGCACAACCGGTAGTGATGGTCTGATTTGGGTACGCCCGCACGAAGGTGGGTACTTTGCAGAATCCATGACCTGCGCCGATGGCGTAGAACAAACTGCTCAGACTGAAAACTTCACACTAATTTTATGCGGTGATGGCACCTTGCGCTGGCTGATCAGCGGCTATGTAACCATTGACGGCCATCCGCAAGGCGCCGGTGAAACCCTCCATGTCACCCAGCGCTACCCTGCCACCGAAACCCGCCGTGAAGGTGCTGTCGGTGAAGTCACAACAGGCAGTACCGGCTTTATCGAAAACATTACCGGGTTAACCAAAACGAACCATGAACACAGTGTTATTGCTGTCTGGTCTGCCGATCAGCTGTGGCTGGTCAATGCGCACAACGATCATCCACACCGTGGCGATTTAGTGTCCGTTACCGGTGAAAACTTCGGTGACATTATCGCGGTGACAACAACAACCGAAGACGATGCCATCGCTCTTCTGAGTAACAGCGGCAAGCTGGCCGTGAGCCGCTTTGATGTCGATGAGAGCAGTAATCCGGTAGCCAGCGGAGAAACTGCACGGGAGCAACTGGGAGCCGCTGCAGCAATCTGGAACACAGCTAATGCTCAGCTGCTGGCCGGTGCTTTTGAGTTTCTGGTTGTAAACAGTGCAACAGGCACACTGTACGAAGTCGATACCCATAGTGCTGAAGACGATTATCACCTGCACTCAACGACTGCCAACAGCAACCTGAACAATGCCTTCAGCGCTGTATTCGCTCATGCAGCAGAGGAAGAGCACGCGGATGATGATCACGATCATTAATTACTCTGCGTAACCCCTGCTCAGATAACCCGGGCCAGCATCTGCTGGCCCTTACGTTTCAGGTTCTTTTTTATGCCTCGTCTGCTTCTCGTTATTACAAGTCTTACCTCCGCTTGCCTGTCCGTTGAGGCACTCGCTCATTCCGCCGAACTTGATACCGTCGTTGTCAGCAGTGCCGGACAGAATTCAATCTATGATGTTGCCCAACCTGCGACCGTTCTTAATAAGGACGCGATCAACGACAACCCGGGTGACACCCTCGGTACATTACTCGACAGCACGCCAGGTATTGCCAACGCCTCGTTTGGGCCCGGCGTTGGCAGGCCGGTTATTCGCGGTATGAGCGGCAGCCGGGTAAAAATCCTGCAGAATGGCAGTGACAGTGCCGACTTATCCGCCATGAGCTCCGACCACTCACCCATGGCAGAAGCCAGCTCCGCAGAACAGATTGAAGTGATCTACGGTCCGGCCACCCTGATGTACGGTGGTGGCGCCATTGGCGGCGTGGTTAACCTGATCGACCGCCGCATCCATGAACAACCAGGCTCAGGCCTGAGCGGCGGACTGAATATTAAAGGCAGCAGTAACGACAGCGGTTACAGCACTGATGGCTTAATGGATACAAGCCGTGGCAACTGGACACTGCACCTCGACGGTTTTCAACGCAGTGCCGCTGATTACCATAGCGGCGAGCGCGGCAATATACCCGCCGCCAGTAACAGTGGCCGCATTGCCAACAGCGACAGCGAAGGCTCAGGCGGTGCTGTTGCCCTGAGCTGGGCCGACGGTAAACGGGGCTTTATCGGTGGCAGCATCAGCACTCTGGAATATGACTACGGTGTGCCCAATACCGATGGCGAGGCTTTCCGGGTTAAGCCCACACAAGTCCGTTACGATCTGAAAGGTGCCTGGCGTCCTGACCCGTCCGGCGCTTTCAGCTGGCTGGATGAATGGCGCACCGAGCTGTCATTCAACGATTATAAACACGCAGAAACCGGGGCCCGGAATGATATTCCCGGTGCTGCCACTGTGGATATCGGCCTGTTTGAGCAGGAAAGCCGGGAGCTGCAAAGCCGTATCCGCCATGCGGCATTCGGCCAGTGGCAGGGAACCTTTGGTCTGCAGATGAAATATCAGAAACTGGCCTTATGCCATAATCACAGCGGCTGCAGCGGCATCCCTTCGTTTGCGGCAACCGCCTGGGACGGAGCAACCGGCTTCAACCTGTTAAACCGTGAACGTGGCGGCTTTCTGCATTCCCACTCAACGCCAATGCCCCTGAACGAAACCACGCAAACCGGTGTGTTTCTGGTTGAACAACGAGATTGGGCACAGGGTACGCTGGAACTTGGGGCACGCCTTGATTCTGTCAGTATCAGCTCAGACCCGGACCCGATTGACCCCAACTATCGCCAGCAACGCAGCTACTACAACGACAAAAATTTCAATCCGGCGACATTGTCGGCAGGAGGCACCTGGGTGCTGGATGAGCAACAGCGTCTGGGACTGAATCTGGCACGGGTACAACGCGCACCGGACGCCGCCGAGCTGTTCTGGAATGGTGATCATCATGCAACCTTCTCGTTCCAGCTCGATAATCCCGACCTGAGCGTGGAAACCGCCTGGACAGTGGATATTAACTGGCTGCGTGAAAGCGAACATGACCGCGTAAAAATCGCCCTGTTCCACTACCGTTTCCAGGATTACATCTACAACGAGCTGAAAGATTTTACCGACCCCTTCCACGATAATAATGTGTATCGTCATGAGCAGGACGATGCCCGTTTTCTCGGTGCGGAGTTCAGCTGGCAGCACAACATTAACGAACTCTGGCATCTGGATATCAATGCCGATGTGGTTCAGGCGCGTCTGCGTAACGGTGATCATCTGCCACGTACGCCACCGGCCAGTGCCCTGTTTGCCATCAACCGGGAAAGCGGGCATCTGCTGATGCGTCTGGAAGGACAGGCAACAGCCAGCCAGAAGCGCACCGCCGCCAACGAAGACCCCAGCGACGGCCATACGCTGCTGAACGCCAGCCTCAGTTACCGCCAATTGTTAGCGCACAGCGAATTGCTCTGGCGCCTCGCCGCCAGTAACCTGACCGACCAATACGCCGTTAACCATGTGTCCTACCTGAAACATGCGGCCCCGCTTGCCGGGCGCAATATTCAGCTGGGGCTGAACTGGAGCTTCTGATCAACATGCACAACCCCGGTCTTTCTGCAGATCAATCAGCAGCCACACAGCCGGTGCTGGAAATCCGCCATCTGCTGCACGCCTGGCCGGATGCCCAATCCGGACAGGCGGAAACGCTGCTGGATATCCGCCATTTTCAATTACAGGCCGGCGAGCGCTGTTTTCTGCATGGCCCGTCGGGCAGCGGTAAATCGACTCTGCTGAATATTATTGCCGGCCTGTGTCAGCCCAGTACCGGCGAGGTATGGCTGGCCGGTAAATCGCTGTGGCAACTGAGCGCACGCCAGCGCGACCACCTGCGTGCCAGCAAAACCGGAGTGATCAGCCAGACTTTTAACCTGCTGCCCTACCTGACGGTGAGCGAAAACCTGCAGCTGATGCAGAATTTTGCCGGGCAACACAATGACCGCGACTGGCAGAGCTATCTGCTGCAACAGCTGAACCTCAGCGCTCAGACAAATCAGACCGTGGCGCGGCTGAGCGTTGGCCAGCAGCAGCGTGCCGCCATTGCCCGCGCGCTGGTGCACCGCCCGGCACTGATCATCGCCGACGAACCGACCTCGGCACTGGATAGTGCAAACAAAGATGCCTTTATGCGCCTGCTGCTGCAGGAGTGTTCCGCCAGCGGCGCCAGCCTGTTACTGGTCAGCCACGACCTCAGCCTGCAGCCGCATTTTGACCGGGTGCTGGATATCGCCAGCTGCAAGCCCGGTTACCGCGCCACGCCGGAATCAGATAAGGAGCCACTGCCATGCTGATGCGTCTGGCCGTTAAAAGTCTGCTGCAGCGTAAACTGGCGGTCGCGCTGATTGTGCTGGCCATGAGCCTGAGTCTCGCCACCCTGTTACTGACGCGCAGCTTAAGCAGCGAGTTACGCAGCAGTTTCAGCAACAGCATCAGCGGCACCGACCTGATTGTGGCCGCCCGCAGCCATCCGCTGCAGGTGTTGCTGTATTCGGTATTCCGCATGGGCACGCCGACTCAGGCGATGTCGGCAGAGCGCTGGCATGAAATCGGACAACGGCCGCAAACCGCCTGGACCTTTCCCATCGTGCTCGGCGACTCCCATCAGGGCTATGCGGTGATCGGCACCAACGACGATTACTTCCGCCACTTCCGTTATGGCCGCCAGCAGGCGCTGCAATTAAGCAGCGCCCTGCCGGCGATCAATCTGCAGCAACCGCACTTTGCCGCACCGCTGCAGGTGTTTATTGGTGCCACCGTGGCACGCGAGCGTGGCTATCAAACCGGCGATCATCTGCACCTCAGCCATGGCAGCCACGGCCACAGCTTTATGCAACACAAAGAGGTGGATTTTGTGGTTGCCGGTATCCTGCAGCTAACCGGCACGCCGGTTGACCGCTCGCTGCACGTGCATCTGCAGACACTGGAAGCGCTGCACGATCTGCAACAGGCCGAGCGTCTGGCAAAGGCCGGCTGGCAGGATCTGCCTGAGGCTGATACGATCTCGGCCCTCTTTGTTGGGCTGACCTCACGGCCGCTGTTATTTCAGCTGCAGAACGTTTTAAACCAGCCCCATCAGGAACCGCTAACCGCGGTGATTCCCGGCGTTGCCCTGAGCGAATTCTGGCAATTACTGGGCAATGCCGAACAACTGCTGCAGGCACTGAGCCTGCTGATGTTAATCACCAGCCTGCTCGGCTCGGTGGCCATGCTGCAGGTCACCGTGGCCGGACGGCGTCAGGAAATTGCCCTGCTGCGCATTATCGGCGCCCGCCCGCTGTACCTCTTTGTGCTGCTGGAAACCGAGGTATTACTGCTGACGCTGCTCAGCTGGTTGCTGGCCCTGAGCATGGCCGCGGCGACTCAGTGGCTGGCCCAGCCGCTACTGGCCGAACATTACGGCCTGTTGATTGAACCACTGCTCAACCTGCAGGACGTCTGGCTCTACGCTGCGCTCAGCCTGAGCCTGGCACTGCTCGCCGGCCTGTTACCGGCGCTGTCGGCCTACCGTTTGTCGTTAACCACTCAACATTAAACTGCTCACATTAAACCGCGAGCATTAAAACCGGCAGCATCAGCATACTGGCCACTTCAGAGTGGTCAGTAAAGACAAGTGACTGACCGGCGCGAACCGGCAGCGCATCATCCAGGCTCCTACACTGAGGAATCAGCACAGGAGCTTATAATGACAATCAAACTTCCTTTCCCTGCTTTGCGCTTACGCAAACCCCGTGGCCAGCAATGCCTCAACGCCGGACTGCTGCTCAACGCCGGACTGCTGCTCAGCGCCGGTCTGTTACTGAGCGCCTGCGGTCAGTCCGATAACCAGATCAGCATCAGCAGCGACGAACGCGCAGCTACCGCCACCACCATTGCGACCAACCGCAAGGTAGCAGAGCAACTGAACCTGAATGATCAGCAGGATTTTAACGATGCCCGCCGTGGCCTGATTGCCAGCCCGGAAAACCTGCAGGTTACTTCGCTGGCCGACCCTGCAACAAAGGTCTGGGATATGCCCGCCTACGGTTTTGTACAGGGTGATGCGCCCGACAGCGTCAACCCCAGCCTGTGGCGTCAGGCGCAGCTGAATAATATTCATGGTTTATTTGAAGTAACGCCGGGCATTTATCAGCTGCGTGGCTTCGATTTATCCAACATGACGCTGATTAAAGGTGACAGCGGCTGGATTGTGATCGACCCGATCACCGCTAAAGAAACTGCACGCACCGCCTTTGGCTTCGCCATGCAACAACTGGCAGAACGTTACCCGGGCACACAGAATATCAGCGCCATTTTATTTACCCACAGCCATATCGACCATTTTGGTGGCGTGCTCGGCATTATCAGCCAGCAGGAAATTGAGCAGGGTAATATTCCGGTGATTGCACCGGCCGGATTTATGGAAGAGGCCACCAGCGAAAATATTATTGCCGGTACCGCCATGAGTCGCCGTGCGGTTTATATGTACGGTAAAAATCTGGCCCGCGATGAATTCGGCCATGTGGATTCCGGCCTGGGTAAAGGCCCGGCCTTTGGTGAATTCAGTATTATTGAACCCAATCAGCTGGTCAGTGAAACCCCGACCGAGCTGACCATTGACGGTATTCAGTTTCAGTTCCAGTACACCCCGGAATCCGAAGCACCGGCTGAGTTCACCTTTTATTTACCACAATATAAAGCCTTCTGCGGTGGCGAAGTGGTATCGCGTAACATGCACAACCTCTATACCCTGCGTGGTGCCAAGGTACGCGATGCACTGAAATGGAGTGCCTATATTGAAGAAGCACGTAACCTGTTTGCCGATGCCGATATTTATTTTGCCAGCCATCACTGGCCGATGTGGGGCAAAGAGCGTATTCAGACCTTCCTGAAACAACAGCGCGATACCTATAAATTTATTCACGACCAGACCGTACGCCGTATGAACCAGGGCATGACACCGGGTGAAATTGCTGAAGATCTGGCCCTGCCCGATTCCCTCGCCCAGGCCTTTTCCAGCCGGGGTTATTACGGCACGGTAAAACACAATGCACGCGCTGTTTATCAGGGCTATTTAGGCTGGTACGACGCCAACCCGGCCCACCTTGATACACTGCCCGATCCGCAACGTGCCGCCGGTTATGTTGATCTCGCCGGAGGCGCC
>NZ_DDCJ01000067.1:0-107917 GCF_002335285.1 Thalassolituus sp. UBA2009 | reverse complement strand
CTGATCCGTGCTGGTCTGGCCAGTGCCGACAGCCGCTTTACCTATGCATTGGGGCGTCTGGCCCTGTGGATAACCTCACCCGATGTGGACGTGCGCGCACAGCTGCACAGCGGCCAGTTCCGTAAACTGGCGTTGGCTAACCCGCGCCTGGCGCCTTACGGTACCGCTGCACAGCAGACGCTGGCAGCTCTGGCACTGACCGACAGCGTGGCGNNTCACAATGGCGCGCCCTTTGAGGTGTTTCTGTCGGCCGATCAGGCCAAGCCCGAAGCTCTTATCCGCGCCGGTTTTGCCAGTGCCGACAGCCGCTTTACTTATGCGTTAGGGCGTCTGGCCCTGTGGACAACTACCCCCGATGTGGACGTGCGCGCACNNATCGCCGCACGCTTTCAGCAGCACAGCGGCCATCGGCTGATAATGGCCTTTGGTTCATCCGGTAAATTCACCGCCCAGATTCACAATGGCGCGCCCTTTGAGGTCTTTCTGTCGGCCGATCAGGCTAAGCCCGAAGCGCTGATCCGTGCTGGTCTGGCCAGTNNCTGGCACTGACCGACAGCGTGGCGGCCCGGCAGGTGATGGGGGAAAACATCGCCCAGACCTGGCAGTTTGTTGCCAGCGGTAATGCCCAGCTTGGCTTTGTTGCGCTGTCGCAGGTGATGAGCGGCGGCCATATCAATAACGGCAGCGTCTGGATTGTACCCGACACTCTGTATCAGCCGATCCGTCAGGAGGCGGTGCTGCTGAAAAAAGGCGAGCCGAATCCGGCGGCCAGAGCATTTCTGGCTTTTCTGCAATCGGCGGAAGTAACGGAGCTGATCCGTGGTTATGGCTATCACCGGGAGTAACGCATGTTGTTAACCGCAGCAGACTGGCAGGCGGTCTGGCTGACGCTGAAGCTGGCGACACTGGTCACCATGTTGCTGTTGTTAATCGGCACGCCGCTGGCGTGGTGGCTGGCGCGTACCCGCTCTGTCTGGCGCGGCCCGGTATCGGCACTGGTGGCCTTGCCGCTGGTGCTGCCGCCGACCGTGCTGGGGTTTTATCTGTTGCTGGCGCTGGGACCAAACGGTCCGCTTGGCCAGCTGACGCAGACACTGGGGCTGGGGCTGCTGCCGTTCAGCTTCAGCGGACTGGTGCTGGCCTCGCTGCTGTATTCACTGCCCTTTGTGGTGCAGCCGGTGCAGAACGCCATAGAAGCCATGGGCGAGCGGCCGCTGGAAGTCGCCGCGACACTGGGCGCAGGACCCTGGGATCGCTTCTTTACTGTGGTTCTGCCGCAGGCCAAACCGGGTCTGCTTACTGCCGCAGTGCTTGGTTTTGCCCATACCGTCGGCGAGTTTGGCGTGGTTCTGATGATTGGTGGCAATATTCCCGGTGAAACGCGGGTGATCTCGGTACAGATTTACGATCATGTTGAAGCCCTGAGTTACGCTCAGGCGCACAGTCTGTCGCTGATGATGCTGTTGTTTTCGTTTGTGGTGCTGCTGCTGATGTACAGCCTGAACCGCCACAGCCGCCTGAATTTTTCCATGAGCCGCCCATGACCGATTTGCACCTGAATCTTGATCTTCGCCGTGGCGACTTTCGCCTGCAACTCAATACGGCACTGGCCGGGCAGGGCGTGACGGCGGTATTTGGCCCCTCCGGCTGTGGCAAAACCACGCTGCTGCGTTGCATTGCCGGACTGGAGCAGGGTGGCGAGATTCGTCTGGGAGAAGAACTCTGGAGCAGTGCGCGGCAAAGCCTGCCGGCGCATAAACGTCCGCTGGCACTGGTGTTTCAGGATGCCGGTCTGCTGCGTCATCTGAATGTGCAGGGCAATCTTGATTACGGGGTTAAGCGTGCGCGCAAACGAGGGCTGACACCATTACCCGCAGAGCAGGCCCGGCAGGTGCTGGAGTTGCTCGATCTGCTGCCACTGCTGCAGCGGCCGGTGCAGCGTTTGTCCGGCGGCGAGCAGCAGCGTGTGGCGCTGGCGCGGGCACTGCTGATTAATCCGCGGCTGTTATTACTCGATGAACCGCTGTCGGCACTGGACAGCGCACGTAAGCAGGAGGTGTTGCCCTATCTGCGCCGCCTGCATCAGGTCTATCAGGGGCCGATACTCTATGTCAGTCATGCGCTGGAAGAGGTGGTGCAACTGGCCGATCAGCTGCTGGTGCTGGAAAAGGGTACGCTGAAAGATCAGGGCAGGCTGGGCGATGTTCTGGCACGGCTCAGCCTGGGCGATGAAACCGGCGTGGTGCTCGAAGGTACCGTGGCTGCTCAGGAAACGGACGGGCTGGCGCGGCTGGCTCTGACTGCAAATGGAACAGCCGCTGGCAGCGCAGAGCTTTTACTGAGCGCGCCTGAGGCGCGTGTGGGTGATCACTTACGTGCGCGGGTGCTGGCGCGGGATGTGAGTATCAGCCTCAGCCGTGCGGACGACAGCAGTATCCTCAATATTCTGCCGGTCAGGGTTGAAAGCCTCAGCCAGAGTGGCGCCTCGGTACTGCTGAATCTGCGCTTGCCGGATGGTGAATTACTGCGTGCCCGGTTGACGCAGCGTTCGGTGACTCAGTTGGGTTTACAGGCGGGCATGTCCGTCTGGGCGCAGGTTAAGTCGGTCGCGCTGGCCGGTTAAATTGTGCTCCATAAAAAACGCCGCTGCGGGAAACCACAGCGGCGTTTTCAGTTAAATGACCCTGATTCAGTGAATCAGGCCAGAGGCTCGTCCACCCGTTGCAGGCGGTTATCGCCGCTCAGGGTGCGGTAGCTGCGGGCATGGTAAGTGTCGGCAGAACGCTTAAGGATCTGTGGCACGTAGTACCAGTCGGCCTGAACCTGTTCGCGGTTAGCGCTCAGCAGGATAAAACCGTGCTGGCGCAGTTCGGCAAACTTGATGTGCGGGCTGGCATCCATAATGGTCTGTGCTCCGGCTTCGGCAATCACCGGCGGGAAACCCGGGGAGGTGACCGATGGGCAGACAAATTCCACCGCCAGAGAGCCTTCACCGCTGTAGCGGTTGTAGTTGTTGCGGTCGTAAGGGTTGTCGCTCAGATCGGCAGCAAAAGAGCTGTGTACATCGCCGGTAAGAATCACCACGTTATCAATCTGCCCGTTGCGCAGCAGCGCCAGCAGACGGTCGCGGGTGGCGCTGTAGCCGTCCCAGCTGTCGAGCCAGAGAGACGCGCCGCCGCCAAAATGATCCGGCAGATTAATAAAGTAGCGCTGCGCCATCATCACCTGCTGACCTACGATCTTCCAGCGTGCGCTGCTGCTCTGTAATTGCTGATGCAGCCAGGCTTCCTGTTCAAAACCAAGCAGGGTGCGGTTTTCGTCTTTGGCTTCGCGCTGTTTATCGGTGCCGGATGGTGCTTCGTCACGGCCTTCAATACGGGTATCGAGCATCAGCAGGTCGAGCAGATCGCCGTAGCGCAGGTTACGGCTGATACTGCCGTTGCTGTTTTCGCGGATCGGCATCCACTCGAAATAGGCTTGCTTGGCGGCGGCTTTACGCTCGTTCCAGTCACCTTCGCCGGCGTTATGGTTTTCGGCGCCGTAGGCGTTGGAGTCGTTGGCAAATTCGTGGTCATCCCAGACGGTGATAAACGGATGACGCTGGTGGGCGGCTTTTAAATCTTCATCCAGTTTGTACATGGCGTGGCGGCGGCGGTAATCGGACAGGCTGACAATTTCATGAGCAGGAGCCAGCGCACGTTTTTCGCGCAGCAGCAGTTCGCCGTATTCGTCCTGAGCGTATTCGTAGATGTAGTCGCCGAGGTGGATGACGGCATCCAGATCGTTGCGGTTGGCCAATGCGCGGTACACGTTAAAGTAACCGTGCGGGTAGCTGGAGCAGGACACCACGGCAAAACGGGCGCTGTCGATATCGCCTTCCGGGGCGGTGCGGGTGCGGCCGATTTCGGAATCTTTGCCCAGGGCACTGAACTGGTAGAAATAGGTGGTGCCGGGCTGCAGGCCGTCGGCATCGACTTTAACTGTGTAGTCGCGGCTGGCGTCGGTGCGGAAGTCGCCGCTGCGTACCACCTGAGTCATGCCTTCATCCAGCGCGACTTTCCAGCTGACGGTCAGTGGCATATTCACTTCCGGCAGAAAGTGGGTCCAGAGGATGACGCGGTCGGCGCGTGGGTCGCCGCTGGCAACGCCGTAGTTAAAATGGCCGGGATCATTGGCTTCAATTGGCGTCGGGCTGCTCATCGCCATGCTCAGGCCGGACTGGCTCAGGGCTCCCATACCGGCAACGCCGGCGCCGGTGCGGGATAAAAATTTACGGCGGCTGATATCCATGTCGGACTCCTTTTTTATAGGTGGATCGGCATACAATCCACGCGACGGGTGAGTGTGGTGCGTGCTAAAGAATGCGCGAGTCTAGGCAGGCTCTGTGTCAGCGCGGTGACAGTTTTTTGAAACTTTGGTACTTACGTTTTACAACCTTGGCCCGATTGTTCGCATGGCTGGCGTAAGTGGTGTAAACAGTCCCTGGCGGTGCAATGCAGCGGTGCGATGTAGTTGTGCAACGCAGCGTTGTAATGTCATGGGGCAGAACGGAGAAAAGAACGTGGCATTAGAGCTGCTGGCTGAAGAGCAGGTTGAGATTTCCGGTTTTGGCGGCATCCGTGAACGGGTGCTGGTAATGGACCCGCGTCAGTTTGGTCATCATGTGCGCGAGGAATGCTGGCCCGGTTTTGGCGCCTGTGTTTATTTAGCCAATGCCTGGTTTTTACCCGGTGGTTCGACCGGACTGCACAGCCATGAGCAGATTGATATCGTCAGTGTGATGACCCGTGGTGAACTGCATCATCAGGGCAGTATCGGTGATGGTGAAGTTTTGCAGGCCGGACAGGTGCAGTTACAGCGCAGTGGCATCAAAGGTTTTCGTCATAACGAGCAGAATCCGGGCGCGGATTATCCGGCTATGGTTCAGATCTGGCTGGTGCCGCAGAGCCATGAAGGCGAGGCGTGTTATCAGGTTATTGAGCTCAATCCGTCCGGCCTGACCTGTGTGTACGGTGGCGAATTGTTTGCGGCTTCAACCCGGGTGGATGTGCTGCAACTGGCGGCAGGCGATGAGTGGACGCTTGACGATGATGCGCTGGGTTATGTATTCCGTGGCACGGCCATCAGTGCCGATGGGCAGCGTTTACAGCGCGGGGATTTGTTCAGGCTCAGCGGACAGTCACTGAGCCTGACGGCGGAAAGCGGTTTTGCGCTGGTGATGATCCGCGAGGCCTGATTGCGGAATTACCACTCAATACCGGCCTGAGCTTTAACGCCGGCTTTAAAGGCGTGTTTTTCCATTTTCATATCGGTGACGGTATCGGCCAGATCGCGCAGTGCCGTTGGTGCACCACGGCCGGTCAGAATCACATTCTGTTCTGGCGGACGGTTTTCCAGTGCAGTTTTTAATTCATCAAAATCCAGCAGGTCGTAGGCCAGCATATAGGTGATTTCATCCAGCATCACGGTGCGCAGCTCAGGATTGCTGAGCATGGCTTTGGCTTTTGGCCAGACCGCATCAAAGGCGCGCTGATCCTGTTCTTTATTCTGTGTTTCCCAGGTAAAACCTGAGCCCATCACTTCGTGGGTAAGACCCGGCAGGGTGGCAAGAATTTTGGCTTCGCCGCAGTCCCAGGTGCCTTTGATAAATTGCACCAGACCGGCTTTGTAGCCGTGGCCCAGCGTGCGGATAACGGTGCCGAAGCCGGAGCTGCTTTTTCCTTTACCATTTCCGGTGAGCACGATGATAACGCCACGTTCTTCCTGAGCGCGGGCGATGGCGGCATCGACCTTCTCTTTATGCTTCTGCATTTTCTGCTGGTGGCGATCGGTATTGGCTGTTTGCTCGCTGTTACTCATACTTTTTTGTGATTCCTGAAAGGTGGGATTTCCGCTGGCTAACGGGTGTTCACTCAGTCCTTAACTATACTGGATTACAACCATCGCCTGAACCGGGAATGCACAATGGATGAACGCAAGTTAAATCAGGATGTTACGGCCGATCCTGATCCGCAGGAAACCAAAGAATGGGTCGATGCCATTCATTCTGTTATCCGTGCCGAAGGGGTCGAACGCGCCCATTTTCTGATTGAGCGCATCGCCGAACGCGCCACCCGCGATGGTATGCCACTGCCTTACGCGCTGAATACGCCTTATCGCAATACCATCGCTCCGGAAAATGAAGCGCCGATGCCCGGCGATCTGTTTATGGAACGCCGCATCCGCTCGCTGGTGCGCTGGAATGCACTGGCCATGGTTTTGCGCGCCAACAAAGAGGGCGCCGGCGATTTAGGTGGCCATATCTCCAGTTTTGCTTCCAGTGCCACACTCTATGATGTGGCCTTTAACCATTTTTTCCGTGCGCCTAATGCCAACAGCGACGAATCACCACTGGGTGACCTGATTTATTATCAGGGCCATGTAGCGCCGGGCATTTATGCGCGTTCTTATCTGGAAGGCCGTTTTCAGGAGTCCGATCTGGAACGCTTCCGCCGTGAAGCGTTAGCGCCGGGTTTATCCTCTTATCCGCACCCGAAACTGATGCCGGATTACTGGCAGTTCCCGACCGTATCTATGGGGCTTGGGCCGTTGCAGGCGATATATCAGGCGCATTTTATGCGCTATATGTCCGCGCGCGGACTGGTTCCGCGTAAAGGCCGTAAGGTCTGGGCTTTCCTTGGTGATGGTGAGTGTGACGAACCGGAAACCCTGGGAGCTATTGGTCTGGCCGGACGGGAAAAATTAGAGAATTTAATCTTCGTTGTTAACTGCAACCTGCAGCGTCTCGATGGCCCGGTTCGCGGCAACGGTAAAATTATTCAGGAGCTGGAGAGTCAGTTTCGCGGTGCCGGCTGGAATGTCATTAAAGTGGTGTGGGGACGGCATTGGGACCCACTGCTGGCAAAAGACCGTAAAGGCCTGCTGCAGAAGCGCATGGATGAAACGGTCGACGGTGAATATCAGAATTACAAAGCCAAGGGGGGAAAATACACCCGCGAGCATTTCTTTGATAAATACCCGGAGCTTACGGAGTTAATTAAAGATTTATCCGATGACGATATTTTCCGCCTGAACCGTGGCGGTCATGATCCTTATAAGGTGTATGCCGCCTATCATGCGGCAGTCAATCATAAAGGACAGCCAACGGTTATTCTGGCTCACACCATTAAAGGCTACGGCATGGGAGCCGAAGCCGAAGGACAGAACCAGGCACATTCGGTCAAAAAACTCGATATTGAAAGCATTAAAGCCTTTCGTGATCGTTTTGATATTCCGGTGCGTGACGAAGATCTGCCGCATTTACCGTTTTACCGGCCACCGTCAGACAGTCCGGAGCTGACCTATATGCGTAAACAGCGGGAAAAGCTTGGCGGCTATTTACCGCAGCGTACAGAAAACTGGACGGCATTAACCGCTCCGGATCTGGAATTTTTTAAAGCCCAGACCGAAGGCACAGGTGAGCGTGAAATATCCACCACCATGGCTTTTGTGCGCATTATGTCGCAGCTGGTGAAAGATAAAATCATGGGTGACCGTGTGGTGCCCATCGTACCGGATGAAGCCCGTACCTTTGGTATGGAAGGTTTATTCCGCCAGTTAGGTATTTACTCATCCGAAGGCCAGTTATACGAGCCGGTCGATCAGGGTCAGGTAATGTATTACCGCGAGGATAAAAAGGGCCGTATTCTGGAGGAGGGCATTAACGAAGCCGGTGCCTTTGCGGCCTGGATGTCGGCGGGCAGTTCGTACAGTACCAATGGTCTGGCGATGATTCCGTTTTATATTTATTACTCGATGTTTGGCTTCCAGCGCATCGGCGATTTAGCCTGGGCCGCTGGCGATATGCAGTGCCAGGGATTTCTGATTGGCGCAACTTCGGGGCGGACAACCCTGAACGGCGAAGGTTTACAGCATCAGGATGGCCACAGCCATATTCTTGCATCCACCATTCCCAACTGTGTCAGCTACGATCCGACTTATGCTTATGAGCTGGCCGTGATTATTCAGGATGGCCTGAAACGCATGTATGAGAAGAAAGAGAAAGTCTTCTATTACATCACCAGTCTGAATGAAAACTACGTGCATCCGCCGATGCCGGAAGGTGTGGAGGAAGGCATTAAACGCGGGCTGTATCGCCTGAAAATGTCAGCAATTAAAGGCGCAAAAAACAAGAAACCGGCACGCATTCAGTTGCTGGGCAGCGGTTCTATTTTGCGTCAGGTGGAACAGGCCGCCTTGTGGCTGGAAGGTAAAGGCATTGCCGCCGATGTCTGGAGCGTAACGTCCTTTAATGAATTACGCCGCGATGGTCTGGCCTGTGAGCGCACAGCGTTATTGTCCGCGACTGAGCAGCCTCCGGTTTCCTGGGTTACCCGTCAGCTGGCAGACAGCGAAGGCCCAATCGTTGCCACAACCGACCATATGAAAACCTATGCCGAACAAATCCGTGCCTTTATTCCGGAAGGGCGGCGTTACCGCACACTGGGCACCGATGGTTTTGGCCGCAGCGACTCGCGTGAAAATTTACGCCGCTTCTTTGAGGTGGATTGGCAACACGTAGCCTGGGCTGCGGCAAGCGAACTGGTCAGGAGCGGTGCGTTAAAAGCCGCCGATCTCGAACAGTGGCGCAGCGAACTGAATATCGATGCCGCCAAACCTGACCCACTGTACAGCTGAGGATGGATGCATGACGACTTTAAAAATCCCGGATCTCGGTGGGGCCAGTCAGGTTGAAGTGATCGAAATTCTGGTCAGCCCCGGCGATACGGTCGACATGGAACAGGCATTAATTGTTCTGGAAACCGATAAAGCAACGATGGAAATTCCGGCCGAAGCCGCCGGCGTGATTAAAAGCCTGAGTGTTAAAGTGGGCGATAAGGTCAGCAGCGGTGATGTATTCGGCGAGCTGGATGGTGATGCCTCAGGTGCTGAGGAAAAAGTCACTGAAGAAAAAAACGCTGAAAGCGCTCCCGCTGTAGAACAGAAAACGACGGAAGCTTCGGTAAAAAATGCTGTAGAAAGTGCGCCAGCACAGAACGCTGAACCTGTTGATATTGTTATCCCGGATCTTGGTGGCTCTGAACAGGTGGAGGTGATTGAGGTTCAGGTCAGTGCCGGTGATGTTATTGATGCCGAACAAACCGTGCTGGTGCTGGAATCGGATAAAGCGTCGATGGAAATTCCGGCCGGTCAGGCGGGTTCTGTAATCAGTGTCGCCGTTAAAACCGGTGACAAAGTCAGTGCCGGTAATGTGATGCTTAAATTGCAGCCGGTGGCTGGTAGTGCAGTATCTGCGGAAAATAACGCTGCTGAATCTGCAGCGGCTGAAGTGGTACCGGCAGAAAAAACAGCAGTACAGGTAACAACGCCAAAAACAACGCCAACAACAACCGTTGCAACAGCGACAGCAATGACTCCTGCTGCCGAAGTGCATGCCGGCCCGGCGGTGCGTAAGCTGGCACGCGAATTTGGTGTCGATCTGGCGCAGGTCAGCGGCAGTGGGCCAAAACAGCGTATTACCAAAGACGATATCCAGCGTTATGTAAAACAACGGCTGAGCAGCGCACCAGCTCCGGTATCGGCTGGTAGCGGAATACCAGCAGTGCCCGTGGTGGACTTTGCCAGATTCGGTGCGGTCAGTGAAACACCACTGAACAATATTAAACGGGCAACGGCGCGGGCCATGACAACGGCCTGGCTGAATGTGCCACAAGTCACGCAATTTGATCAGGCCGATATCACCGGTCTGGAGCAATACCGTAAACAACAGAACGAACGCTATGCCCGCCAGGGAATAAAATTTTCAATCGTTCCTTTTGTGCTGAAAGCCATTGCCAAAGCGCTGGAGGATTTTCCGTCCTTTAATGCTTCTCTCAGTGCCGATGGTGAAAAGCTGATTCTGAAGCACTACGTTCATATCGGCGTGGCGGTTGATACACCGAAAGGATTACTGGTGCCTGTCATTCGTGACGTTAACCAGAAATCGGTTACACAAATCACACAAGAGCTTACCGATAAGGCCGAATTGGCCCGACTGGGTAAGCTACCATTAGCTGATATGCAGGGTGGCTGTTTCAGTCTGTCCAGTCTCGGTGGTATTGGTGGTACAGCGTTTACCCCTATTGTGAATCCACCGGAAGTTGCCATCCTTGGATTATCGAAAGCGTCAATGCAGCCGGTATGGGATGGTTCGGCTTTTGTGCCGCGTCTGATGCTGCCGTTATCACTGTCTTACGACCACCGGGTTATTGATGGTGCAGAGGCTGCCCGTTTCAGTCAGCGTCTGGTGATGTACCTGCAGGATTTACGTGATGTGCTGATGTAGCTGTACACATCCGGGCAGTGCCTGTAAGTCGGATGCATGTGTTTTAAGGCAATAAGTTGGGCAATAAAAGCCAATAAAGAGTACCCAGAGAACCGTCGGTTGAAAGGTCTGTCCTGCACCAAAGGTCTCCTGATAACAAGCATAAGTAAGGGTGTGAGGAGTCTATGCTGAAAGCGCTAATGTGGCCGGCAATCAAATTTATGGGGCAGCTGAGTTATGCTGCCAAATTCGGCCTGATCAGTTTTCTGTTTATGGTGCCGCTGGTGGTTCTGAGCGGTCAGGTGTTTCTGGCTGCCTTTGATTCCATGAAAAAAACAGAGCTGGAACTGAGTGGTTTGCAGACCACCCGGCATCTGTTCGAATTTGCCCACGAACTGGAGGCGTTCCGTGATCTGGCGGCGGTGGTTCCACACCAGAATAATGACGAACTCCGCACCCGCGCCGAACAGCGTATGAACGATATTCCACAGCAGATTCAGAAACTGCTGCAAAGCACCGACGATGAAGATTTACTGGCATTATTAAAAGGCTGGGAAAAGAAATATGCCCATCGCCTGAAAATGACCGGTGAGCATCGTCAGCCGACCTTCCGTGATCAGTATAAGTATTATCAGATTGTAATTGACGAGCTGTATCTGGTTATTCGTCAGTACACTCAGTCTTCCGGTATATCCCTGGATTCTGATGGCGACATTCAGCGTCTGGTGGGAATTCTGATGACCCTGCCGGAAACACATCTTGTCGGCGGTATGGGACATGCGGCCGGTGTCTATGCCTTTGTTGAGCAATATTTACAGTCAGCCACTTACGACCTGATGAACGTTGTTTACGATCAGCTGCTGGCGGCACAGCCTAATATGCAGCTGATGGTCAGCAGTGCTGAAGCGGTTGGCGATGCCGACCTGCTGACAGCAGCGCAGGGGGCTGTTAAAGCGCTTGATAATGTCCGTATTAAAATCGATGAAGAAATTATTGCAGCGGCCACCATTGAATCCAGCTGGCAGGACTTTGATCAGTTCTATCAGACTCAGCTGCAGGTGTTAAAAACGATTGAAGATAAAGTCTTTCCGTTAATCGGACGGAAATTGCAGGCACGCCTTGATGGTCAGCAAAAACGCATCGGTATTCTGGCTCTGGTTCTGCTGTCAGCACTGACCATTATTGTGTACCTGTATCTCGCCTTCTTTATGTCTATCCGTTACACCATTAAGCGCTTTTCCGGTACCGCCCGCGATATTGCCAATGGTGATCTGACCCATGAGATTAACTTTCATGGCCGTGACGAAATGGGGCAGTTACGCGATGCCTTTAATGAAATGATCGGCAATATCCGTAACACCCTGACCGCGGTAAAAGACAGTGCCGGTTCGGTCAGCGCTAACGTAAACGAAGTGGAAAGCATTGCTAACCGCAGCCGTCAGGCGGTGCAGATACAGCTTGAACAAACCAATCAGGTTTCGCAGATTATCAGCGACATGGCAGACCGTGCCGTGACCGTAACCCATCTGGCAGAAGAGGCAGAAGAAGCGGCGCACAGCGGTCATAAAAAATCCGATGAAGCCGGACAGGTTGTTACCCGGGTGATGGATCAGGTGCGCAGTCTGGCCGATGAAATGGCCAACTCCATGGAAGCGGTCAATCGTCTGGCAGAGAATTCCTCCAGCATCAGCAGTATTCTGGCGACCATTAAAGGCATTGCTGAACAAACCAATTTACTGGCACTGAATGCGGCTATTGAGGCAGCGCGTGCCGGTGAACAGGGCCGGGGCTTTGCCGTGGTTGCCGATGAAGTACGTACGCTGGCGAGCCGCACTCAGGGATCGGCACAGGAAATTGAAGGCCTGATCAGTGAAGTGCAGAAAAATATCGTTAGTGCGGTCGACACCATGGAAGTGAACCGCAAAATGGTGGAAAGCACAGTCTCTCACTCTGAACAGGTCAGCACCACACTGCATGAAATTCAGGTCAGCATGGGCGATATTCAGAAGAAGACGACGGATATTGTCGTGACCGCCAACGAGCAAAAACGCAGCGCAGCTGATCTCGAACATAACCTGGAAGCAATCCGTAACAGTGGCCAGCAGACGTCCAGCAACGCCGAAGGAACCGTGCAGGCCGTACGTCAGACTCAGGCCATTACTGATTCACTTGCGCAGCGGGTTGAACAATTTAAGGTCCGATAAATACCAGCGATATGTCATAAAAACGCCCACGATACAGTGGGCGTTTTTTATGGTGCGTCAGACTACGGTATCAGGAATTATCGTCGTTACGCTTATGCCGGCTTTGCCAGATAACCTCCTGACCATTATCGCGCCGCGCAAGAACCCGGGCGAGAATAAACAACAGATCAGATAAACGGTTGAGATAACGCAGTGCCAGCGGGCTGACAGTTTCAGTGCGGGCCATTTCAACCAGAGAGCGCTCAGCACGGCGACAAACGGTACGTGCCATATGCGCGCAGGCGGCGCAACGGTTGCCGCCGGGAAGAATAAAATCTTTCAGCGCTGGCAGGGTATCGTTCAGTGCTTCGAGATTATCTTCAATATCCTGCAGTAACTCTTCACTGAGGGCATAAAATCCCGGTACTGAAAGTTCACCGCCAAGGTCGAACAGATCATGCTGAATCTGATGCAGCAATGGCTGCAGGTCGTCATCAGCACTCAGTTCGGCGCGCAGTAATCCCATCCAGGAATTCAGCTCGTCCACATCACCGATGGCATGGATACGCTCGCTGCTTTTACTGACACGGGAACCGTCGCCCAGACCGGTTTCACCACCGTCGCCGGTTTTGGTTACGATTTTGGATAAACGGTTGCCCATATAATCACCATGTTAGTTGTTGTCGTACCCGGAGGCTCAGAAGTCACCGATATTCTGTTCAACGGTCAGAAACTCGATCTGAACCGGTTTTAATGCTGTTTCAACGGAACTTAATTGTATTTCGTTCAGAGGCTTCGGTGCTGAAAAATCAGCGGCCGCATCAATGCGGATAATCTTATTTGCGGAGCCGGGAAGGCCCAGCCACAGTACTTCGCCTTTGCTGGCCAGTGCTGAGATATTACCGGAAGCAAGATCATTGCTGACTAATGAGACAGAGTTGTCCGCATTCAGTGAGTAAAGCGTGTCAACCGAAGAACCTAAATCACCGTTCCAGCCTTCGTAGGTCGTGAAAAAAATCTTGCCGCTTTCCGTTGTAGTGATGCGATTAACGGCATATTCATCAGTCAGAACTTCTGTTGAAAAGTCATTCAGGTTAACGGCTTCAATACCACCGGAGAGCGGATAGTAAACGAGCGATCCAAGGTACATTGTATCGCCATAGACCACACCACTCTGGTGGTTGGCAAGACTGAGTTCAATCGCCTGTGTACCAGGGGTTACTGAATCCGTATCAATTTCTTCCCAGCTGGTGGCATCAAAAACAACTACTTTTTCGTTGCCGGATGACGCCCAGGACGTCAGGTTCTGCAGAGTGATATACACTCTGTTGTTATGGGTGAATACCATATCCATTTCAGGTACTTCATCATTTTCACCACTCACATGATGGCTGATATCCAGTTCACGGATAAGAAAATCCCCCGCGTTTTTTGCCGCAAGATTGACGACCCAGGCCTTAGCTTGACCGTAGCGTGTGATCACTGCGGTATCATCGGTAATGAAGCTGACATTATATGGATTGGCGGATGTTGTTTCACCGGCTGAGCGCATGGAGTAGCCTTCACCAGGGTAGTAACCGAGCTGCGGGTTGTCTATGTGATACTTCTGAATGGTATCGATGTCTTTACGGCCAATATGGTAGATGTATTCGCCTCTTGTTGCGATACCGTAATCGGTTTCTGTCTTTGAATTATAGTTGCTGGCAACATCGGTACTGCCATCGGTAAATTCAATCATGCTTTCACTTTTACCTTTTGATTGAACGACGGCAATATCGGTAAACGTGATTTCTTCAGATTTATTGTCTTTATCGTTACATCCGCTTAACAATAACGCGGAAGAAATGATAGCCGCTATTACGGGAGAATTAATTTTAGACATCAGATTTTTCACCATTGGTAGTGGGCACGCAGAAAGAACATGCGGCCAGGTTCAGGATAGTAAGGGTAGTCACGGGCGGAATTACTGGTTGCATCTGTTACGTTCATGCTGACCCGCCAGTTTTTTCTCTGGTAGCCTGCGGATGCATTCCAGCTGTTTTCAGCATCTTTTTCGAGTAAATTCGAATTGTTGTAATAACCATCACTCTGGCGGTAATTTCCGACAGAGAAATCCCAGTTGTTTTTTGTCCAGGATGCACTGAAATAGCCTGAGAACTGACTGTACCCGGCTGCCTGATTCCCTTCGTAATAGGGTATTGGGGTGTATTCGATGATTTTGTTTGATTGCAATGTAATGCTTGCTGAAAGCGATAACGCTGACCAGATATTCCAGCGAATGTCTTGTTCCAGCCCGGTATGGCGTGTTCGTCCAAGGTTGTCAAAATGAATAACGCCCCGGCTGTCGCTTTCGGAAATAATAGCGTCGCTGATATTGCGCAGATACAAACTGGTCGTCAGCGCTATCTTACTGTTCTGGAAGCGCAGGCCTGTTTCATAGTGCTCAGCCTGTTCGGGCAGCAGGGTTGGGTTTCCCATGCTGGTACCACGATCACCGAATAATTCGTTAGTGGTTGGCAGGCGCACCTGATGAGCAATATTGGCGTAGATAATAATGCCGGATGGCAGGCGCTGGTCGATGCCCATAGACCAGGTGTTAACATTATCCTGACGGTTATTTCCCAGTCTCTGAAGATCTTTGTCGGATAGACGTATATGGCTGAATTGCGCAGTTAACTCAAGGCTGTTCAGTGTGTATTGTAAACGACCGCCATTATCCAGCTGTTGTCGCTTATAAGTGGTTTCGCAACCGTTACCATTCAGACATTGCTGTTCTTTCTCGCTTTCATTCAGTAAGCGGAAATCTGTTGCTGTTTCTTCCAGTTGTAACCGGCTGGTAAAAACGGCATTGAAATTGTCGCCACACATATAGTGGTTAATCTGAAATTTCTGGCCATCGGTAATATAGCGATTCAGCTGTGCACCCAGACCGATATTAGAGTCACGATCATCATAAAGCTGATCCTGACGATAAATGTTGCCGGATATTTCTGTTTTTTGCTCTTTGCCCCATATTTTTTGCCAGTTTAATTGCAGGCTGTCGGAATCTGTTTTTAATTGCGCATGGTTGGCTGGAAAGTTGATGCGTGATGTTAATCCACGTTTTCCCCGGCCAGACTGAACAGCAATGTTAAGGTAGCTGTCTCCCAGAGCCTGTCGTCCTTTAATCAGCCACTGATATTGCTGACTTTCGTTGTTGTAACGTTTTTCATATCCCGGTTGTTGCGGGTTATCGACAGGTTGTGGTTCGAGATAGGTAAAATCATTATCTGCCTGCAGTAAATCACCACTGAGCAGCCACTGAGATTCTGCACTGCCAAAATTCTGGCTGAGCGTGTACTGCCGGGTTCCGTAGCTGCCACGGGTTGCGTGAGCTTCTCCCTGATTTATTATTTCTCCGGCAAGACTGCGACTGCGGATATGGATAATTCCGCCGACGGCCGACGATGATAGTTCTACCGGGGCAATGCTACGGTATATATCGACAGTTTCAGCCTGTGACAGTGATATTTTACTTAAATCAGCACCACCGCCGTTGAGTGAGTTAATCTGCAGGCCATCCCAGAATACCAGTACCTGCTGTCCGCTTGAACCGCGGATTACCGGGCTGGAATACTGACCGATACCACCGATGCTCTGAATGTCTATGCCACTTTGCTGCCCGAGCAGTTCAGGTAGCAGAATAAATTTACGGGTAAATTCTTCTCTTTCAATCCGTTGATGGTGGCCACTGAGGAAATCAGGAGAAAAGCCGGAATCGTTGTGCCCGTAAACAGCAACAGTGTTCAGTTCGGTCGTCGAAAAGGCGGGCATAGCAAAGCCACTGAGCAGGCAAGTCAGTGTCATCAGGGAATTCAATCTGCAGCGTTGTAATAAAGCAGTATTCAGAGTGCTCACCCGCAAACCCAAAACAGGGTTGCAGTGGCGGAGGTGCAAAAAGCAAAGTGCGCTGCAGTAAGGCAACGGTTTGCGATCACCCTCCGTCGCCCACCGCAACGTCAGTATCGTTATTCAGGCCGGTATCCGGGCTTACGACCTGAGTATTAACTCGCTGACAACACCTTCCCATGCAGAGCACAGTGGCATTTGTTATCAGTATGGTCGATCACCGTTGCGGGGGCAGCGCTGGATTGGCGGTAAGAACACACGACACCAGACTTCCCGTTTAACCCTCGTCAGTAAAAAGGCTGAGGGCACCTGAAAGCGCGAAGGGTATAGAGCCCTGTGCGATGGGTCAATAGCGCTGGCACAAAAGGCAGTGAATTATCCACATGGTTGGTTTGAAAATAATTCACTTAGGTTTTGAGGTAAGGCGGTTGCATAGCGGATTCAATCGCCGGCAGGCAGGGCAATCTCAAAGCAGGCGCCACCATGTTGTCTGCCAGGCCGGTAACGCAGCTGACCATGGTGATGACTGGTGATAATAAAATAGGAAACAAATAAGCCCAGGCCGGTGCCTTCACCGACGTCTTTGGTGGTGTAAAAAGGCTCGAAAATATGCGCAGCAATGGTTGAGGGTATGCCCGGTCCATTGTCTTCCAGCACAATTACCTGCTGCTGGTCGCGCTGTTCGATGCTGAGGTGAATATTGGGCTGCCACTGAGAATCGTCAGGCTGGTACTCGCTCAGCGCCTGGACCGAGTTTTTCAGTAAATTCAGCAGAACCTGTTCTATTTCACCGGGCAGACATTCGACCCAGGCCGGTGTTTCTGTTGGGGAGAACTGCAGCTGAATATGACGCAAACCAAAATCACCCCGGGCAATACTCAGGGTGTTGTTGATCAGTGCATTAAGGTCGGTACGCTGTTTCTGCTGCTTATCACTGCGCGAGAACTGCAGCATATTGGCAATAATATTGGCGGCACGTTCGCCGGCCTGCTGGATATTATCCATAAATTGCAGGATATCGCGTTGCTGCAGATAGAGCTCAAGATTGTCCAGTGGCAGGCCGGTTTCTGCTGCTACACGTTCATTGGCCGTCAGGCCGGGTTGCAGGCGCCGGCGGATATTCTGCAGGTTCTGCAGAATGGCTCCCAGAGGATTATTAATTTCATGCGCGATGCCGGTTGCCAGGCCGGCAACTGTCATCATCTTTTCGCTGTGTACCATGATTTCTTCCAGCTGCAGACGCTGTGATACGTCATCAATACGCAGCACCAGTTTGGCCTGCTGTTGTTCCGGCAGAGGATAGATCATGGTGTCGGTCATCAGTGGCTGCATAAAGCTGTTGATCGCCAGTCTTTCCAGTTTATGGACAGCACTGTTCTGTTCGGCGGCGTTCAGCAGATCGGCATGGGGAGCAAGCTCCGGAATCAGTTGCAACAGATGGCGGCCGGTTAATTGCTGGCGTTGCTTACCCAGCCAGTCTCCGGCTTGCTGATTGCACTGCACGATGCGCAGCTGGGCATCCAGAGTGAACAGGGCTGACGGCATGGCATTAATAATACCGTCGAGCAGGGTCTGGGTATTTTTAAGCTGGGTTTCGATACCGCGGCGGACCGAAATCTCCTGCGCCAGGTTTTCGTTAATCTGACGGGTTTCAGTCGACAGACGTGTCGCACGCAGACGGGCACTTTCGGCCTGCTGATGAGCATTACGTAAATTCAGGGTGCGTTGATCATACTGCCAGAGCAGATCATTCAGGGCATTGGTCAGCGGCTGTACATCGGGGTCATCGCTGCGGATGGTAATGGCTTCTTCTTTTTCGCCATCGCGGGTGGCACGGCGCACGCTGCTTAACAGTTGCAGGTAAGGGCGTTTCTGCCAGCGCCGGGTCAGGGCATAGAGTGCAAAAATCAGCAGGGCAGAAATACTGACCACAAACAGCGTGGTGGTTAATGTATCGAGGATAAAAAAGCCTGGCAGGGAACGGTCGCTGATCACCAGCAATTGCAGTTCCCCGCGCGGACTGCTGAGCCGGTACTGGTGCAGTTTGTCGATCAGCAGGCTGTCTTCGAGACGTGCCGACAATAGTGGCGAATTGCGATAACTGTGGCTCAGGCGTTCTCCGTGGTTGTTGTATAAAGCGGCTTCACGGATCTGAAAGTGGCGGGTAAAACGCTCCAGCATCGACTGCAGGGTCGGCAGGTCAGTGATGTTATGGGTCAGCTGAATCTGCAGGATATCGGCAAAGGCATCGCTGATTTCGGGGGCCAGTTGTTCACGTCCTACACGGTCAGCGGCGGCAATGTAGGCCAGTGTGGTGAGGATAATAATCAGCGCACAGACTGTCACAGTGGCGAGCATGGTTTTTTGCCGTGCTAATAACATGGTGACTGCAACCTCCTGTGCGGATACATCCTATTACTCCTGTTTCAGACCTGCAGCTGTTGCATCAGCCGGTCGGTCAGCGGTAAAGACAGGCCGAGATTGTGCGCCTGTTGCTGCAGGTAGCCACAAATATAGGGCAGCTCGGTTGTTCTGCCGGCCAGAATATCCTGCAGGGTCGAGGAGCGGTTAGCAGCGGTCGCCAGGGCGACCTGTTCTACCCGGCCGGTCAGATCCTGTGACAATGGCCAGTGCAGCTGCTGATACAGGTTATCCACTTCTGCTGCCAGTGCCTGTAACTGTGGCAGATAAAGCGGGTTGCTGACCAGCTCGCCGTTATGGCAACGCAGGATGGCCGTCAGCGGATTGATCACGGCGTTTACGGCAAGCTTTTCGCGCATTCTGTTGTGGATATCGCTGACGGCTTCGATGTCCGGCGGCAGTTGTGTGTCTTCGCTATCATTTCCGCACCAGCGTCCGGCAATGGTTTGTCCAGCTCCGGCATAGACCACTTCGCTGCCCTGAGCATTATTGGCTGTGCGCCGGTAGCCTCCGGCGGTGGAGATGCCGGCCCAGAGTCTGACCGGCAGCTGCTGCCGTGCCAGCCAGTCGGCGCATTGCTGCTGCTGCCCCATGCCATTCTGCAGTAACAGCAGGTTTTTCACCTGAGGCAGACGGCCAAGCCAGGGTTGCAGAGCGCTCAGGGTATCGGCGGCTTTGGTGGTGACTACCAGCCAGTCGAGGGCCTCTCCCTGCCAGCACGGCAGCGCCCATTGCAGCTGTTGTTCTCCCGCTTCGTTGTTGGGGAGATAAAGGTTGAGGGTTACTGCAGACGCCTTATCGCGCGGCAGGGCAAATACCCTGTGCTGGCGCCAGTGGCTGGCCATCAGTGTGCCAACTGCCCCTGTACCCAGCAGACCAATGCTGAGCGGGGATTGCCGGGATATGTTCTGAGCAGAAGGGGATGAAATCGTCATCGCGCGATTATAGGCAGGCCGGGCGCGGAAAGCAGCCTCAGCCTGCAGGGTTGGAGATTAATGCGGCGTGACGCTGGCGGCTTCGGTTTCGACGGCGTTCAGGTTATCAGGCCCGGCGCTGTTGTCCGCTGCCGCGGGATCAGCAGCTGAGTTATCGGCGCTTTCTGATCCTGATTCTGGCTCAGCTTCAGGTTCTTCAGCTACTGTGCCGGCTGCCGCTATGGCAGCCAGTCCCGGCGCCGAGGGAGACCACAGGCGGGCCAGTTTGTCACGGATATTGCGGGTATGGTCGGCGGGCAGGTTGCGTAACCAGAGCTGCAGCCGCACCTCGTCTTCGTCGACCAGTTTGGTCATGGCATCCAGATGCACGCCGCGCTCACGCAGCAGCCAGATAACCAAAGGCATCAGGTGATGAAAACGGCGACGGTTATGTTTGTCACAAAGCTCGGCGCTGGTCAGATTGAATTGCCGGGCGACCAGCTGGCAGGCATCGTCAAACAGGCGCTGCACATCAGTGCGCGAATAGGCTGACTGGGTTAAGGCTTCTTTCTTCAGATGCTGATCGACCCACTGATCGCGCGCCAGCGCCTGATACATTGGGTGGCTGCCGTGGCTGAGATCGAGTTTAGGGCTGAACGGTGCCTTCATTACGTCAATATAATGCTGGGCGCGGTTGCGGCGGCCATTTACCAGCAGATTGAGCATGGATTCGGTATCCAGCCAGGCCGGTGGAGTCGGTTCGCGATAGTAGCGGTCACTGCTCCAGGGCCAGAGGCTGGCATCGGCCACTTTACCCTTGTGCACCGGAGAGTGATGCAACTGCAGTATCAGTTCGGTCAGTGCGACACGTTCATCGACCAGCAGGACTACGCCCTGATCGGATAACACCTGACGGCGCTTGTGCCAGCAGCGTTCGTGCATGCTGTCGAAGGCGGCCTGGATATCGTCCATCACCTCGGTCCAGTCGCGCTGGCAGCGCAGCACAAACTGCATCTGACGCTCGTCCAGCACGTAGGCAAGCAGACGGGTTCCGGTCACTCTGGACAGAATTCTGAGGCCATATTCGTACTCGAATACCGAGTTGAAGATGGGCTGGTCTTTCGCTCCGGTCACTGCGAAGTAATACACTCCGGCGCCGTGCAGGGTCATTTTGGTTTGCATAGCAAAAATTTTAGCTGACTTTTGTATAGTCGCCAGTGACGACACACCGCCAGCACTGCGCTGCCGAGACTTTGGCTTTATCGGCGGCGGACGGTATACAATGCGGCACTTTCATTATTTCGGCAGTGCTGTTCCGGTTGTGTTGTTGCGCCGGCAGGCATACCGGACACAGATTTATTAGCGGCCGCTGTCAGGCCATAAGCAGGAGAATTTTTTATGCCTTCATTTGACGTCGTATCTGAAGTCGATAAACACGAAGCCCAGAACGCGGTTGATCAGGCCAACCGAGAGCTGAGCACCCGTTTCGATTTCCGTGGCGTAAGCGCCAGTTTCGAGCTGAAAGAACTGGTGGTCACCATGACCGCTGACCATGAGTTTCAGATTGATCAGATGAAATCCATGCTGACCGGTGCCATGACCAAACGTGGCATTAAAGTCACCTGTCTGGAGTTCGGTAAGCTCGAAGGTGCAGGCAAGCAGGTTAAAGTAAAAGCCACCATGCGCCAGGGTATCGACAGCGATCTGGCGCGTAAAATGGTGAAGATGGTTAAAGACAGCAAAATCAAAGTGCAGGCCTCTGTGCAGGGCGAAACCGTGCGCGTACAGGGCAAAGCCCGCGACGATCTGCAGGCCGTGATGGCCATGTTCCGCAGCGACGAAAGCATTGATATGCCATTGGCGTTCAAGAACTTTAAAGACTGATGATCATCCCTTATTTCCGCATTCCGCCGGAGGTAAAGCGCTGGCTGAAAGAGGCCTGGGACATTTACCGGCAAAAGCCGGTTCTGGTCATCGCCTTGCTGGGCTTCAGCGCCGGGATGCCCTATCTGCTGGTGTTTACCACGCTGACGGCCTGGCTGCGGGATGAAGGAATAGAACGTACGACTATTGGTTTTTTTGCCTGGGTCGGTATTACTTATTCGGTCAAAGTGTTCTGGGCGCCGGTGGTCGACCGCCTGCGTCTGCCGTTGTTGCAGCGGCTGGGGCAGCGCCGCAGCTGGATTTTACTCGGCCAGTGCGGCATCGCCGCCGGCCTGATGCTGATGAGCATCGCCCATCCGCAGAATTCCTTATTACTGATTGCCCTGGCCGCCTTGCTGGTGGCGTTTTCGGCAGCCACGCAGGACGTGGCACTGGATGCACTGCGCATTGAATCCGCTGCCGATGAACAACAGGGTGCGATGTCGGCCGCCTATGTCTTTGGCTATCGTCTGGCCTTACTGGTCACCGGCGCCGGAGCTTTGTATATCGCCGAATTTACCAACTGGCATATCACCTATCTGGTTATGGCGTTGCTGATGGTGGTCGGCATGCTGGCCATTCTCTGGGCCGATGAACCGCCGCATCAGAGTGATGCCGAGCGGATGCGTAACGAACTTCTGCTGGTCGATGACATCATGGGCCGGCCGATGCATCTGCAGCAGCGGCCGCGCTGGCAGCGCTGGTTGCTGAGTGCGGTGATCTGCCCGGTGCTGGAGTTCTTCCAGCGTAACGGCCGTTTTGCGCTGTTGATTCTGGGCTTTATTGCGCTGTACCGTCTCAGTGATATCACCATGGGCATTATGGCCAACCCCTTTTATCTGGATCTGGGTTACAGCAAGCCTGAGATCGCCAGCGTGGCCAAAGTGTTCGGCTTCTTTCTGACGATTTTCGGTTCGGTGCTGTGCGGTGTGCTGGTGGTGAAGTACGGTATTTTCCGGCCTTTGCTGCTGGGCGCGGTGATGGTGGCGGTTACCAATCTGCTGTTTGCCACACTGGCCATGGTCGGTGATCTGGGAACGCCGCCACTGCCTGCTCTGGCGCTGGTAATCAGTGCTGACAACCTCAGCGGTGGTATCGCCAGTACGGCCTTTATTGCGTATCTGTCGAGCCTGGCCAATAAAAACTACACCGCCACGCAATATGCGTTATTCAGTTCACTGATGACCTTGCCGGGCAAATTTATCTCCGGCTTTTCCGGCTGGGTGGTGGATGTGGCAGGTTACGCCGAGTTTTTCGTGCTGGCGGCGGCGCTGGGTCTGCCGGCGATTGTGCTGGTGCTGGTGCTGATGCGCCATCATAAACGCGAGCAGCAGAATCCTGACTCAATACCGGAAGCGCCCTGACGCTTCCGGCTCTCTTCATATCAGCTGTCTGAGCTGCTGTTAAACAGCGCGTACATCTCCGCTGCGGTCATGTTTTTGGTGTCGTTGGCGAAGGAGTAATAGTGCGGTTTCTCGTCAATAAACACCTGATGGTCGAAGGTCGCTTCCGGGCCGCTGTCGAATAAGCCCGCCGGCACAATATATTGCTGATTGTGCTTCAGTCGATAAAACAGATGGCTGCCGCATTCTTTGCAGAAACCGCGCTCAGCCCAGTCGGATGACTGGTACACGCCAATATGTTCCTGCCCCTGAAATTCAATATCCTGACCGCAGTCGACCGACATAAACGGGCCGCCGCCCCAGCGCCGGCAGGTAGCGCAATGGCAGGCGCCGATATGTTCACTGGGATTTCTGGCGCTGAAGGTCACGGCCTTGCACAGGCAATGGCCGTGGTGGGTATTGCTTTGAATGGTATCCGGGCTGGTCATGATGGCTTCCTCCTGAAACGGGTGTATGCCTCAGTTCTATCAGCCCGGCGCTGCCGCGACAAGGTCTACATAGAGTGAGCTGCTGTCCGCTTGCTTTCAGATGCGATTTTCCGGCCTTTGCTGGCAGCCTGTTCCAGCCACTGCTGGCGTTGTTTGGCGCTGGATTTGATCACCGGCCCGAACAGCGTGGTGGTGACCGGTTTGAAACCACAGAATCCCAGGGTGGCATGGTTCAGCTGATAAATGGCCGGGGCTTTCTGAAACCAGCGGAAATACCAGGGCGGGGTATCCAGCGTCAGAAAGACTTCGGCACTTTTGCCGCGCAGCAGCTTTTCCTGCAGGGTTTGCCCGGCTTCATAGCGGAAGGCAAAACCGGGCAGTAAGGTGCGGTCAAACAGGCCTTTCAGGCGGGCCGGAACACTGCCCCACCAGACGGGGGCGACCAGCAGCAGATGATCGCAATCACGCAATGCCTGCTGAAAGCTGAGCAGATCGGGCTCCAGCGGAGCTTCTTCAGCATAACCCTGGCTGAGGTTGGCATTAAACTGCATGTCGGCCAGATCAAAGCGCTGAATCTCAGCTCTCTCAGCCCCCTTGGCCGCCGCGTTCTGGTAAGCGTCAGCCAGCGCCCCGCACAGGCGGTTACGATCCGGGTGGCCGTTCAGGATCAGAATGTGTTGTGGCATAAACAGAAAACTCCGGTAGGTATGGTTGGGTTTTCAAGTATCGGGTCTGCCCCTAAGGGCAGAGTCAAGAGTGGGCCGGATTAAGCAGCAGAGTCATATTTTTTCTGCTGGCACCAGCGGACAATCGCTGATGCTGTGCAAACAATGGTCGAGCTGCTGCAGGCGTTGTTGCTGCCGCACCACTTCGGCTTCGACTTCGCCACGGAACTGCAGCAAAAACGTGCGCAGTGTGCTCCAGTCAGGCTGCTGATTCTGATAACGGATGGCGGCTCTCAGCCGTTGCAGCGGAATACCCAGAGCGCGGGCTTCGCGAATCAGCAGCAACAGATCGATATCGGCCGCCGAAAAGTGGCGGTAACGGCCGATCCGTTGCGGCCGGATCAGTCCCTGCTGTTCGTACAGGCGGATGGCTTTCTGGCTCAGCCCGGTCTGTTTTGATGCCGCGCCGATCAGCATGCCGCCGCTCCCAGCCAGGCGGCCCCGCGTACACCGCTGGAATCACCGTGCAGCGCCTGTTTCAGCGGCGTGCTGACGGTATCGGAGAATACATAGTCGGCCCAGAGTCTGGGGACTTCCTGATAAATGCCGGGCAGGTTGGAGACACCACCGCCCAGTACAATCACGTGCGGGTCGATCAGGTTGATGACACCGGCAAGGGCTTTGGCCAGACGGCGGTAGTAGCGTGCAAGCACCGCCTGCGCCTGCGGGTCCTGTTGTTCAGCCAGCGTGTTCCACTCCTGCGCGCTGAGGCTGAGGCCGGTTTCCTGTGCGGCCTGCTGACGCAGTCCGGGGCCGGATAGCAGGGTTTCGAGGCAACCTTTCTGGCCGCAGTAACAGTCAATTTCACTGTCAGAGGCTTCACGCCACAGCAGCGGGTTGTGCCCCCATTCGCCAGCGATGGCATTGGGGCCGCTGAGCAGGCGGCCGTTGATTACCCAGCCACCGCCGCAACCGGTGCCGATAATCACCGCAAACACCGAGGCAAAACCGGCGCCGCTGCCATCGCTGGCTTCGGACAGGGCAAAACAGTCGGCGTCGTTGGCCAGCACCAGTGGGCGTTGCAGCAGAGGGTGCAGTCGCTTTTGCAGATCGCCCTGTAAATCGCGGCCGATCAGGCAGGTGGTGTTGGCGTTCTTGATCAGTCCGCTGGCGGGGCTGACCGCTCCGGGAATACCGATACCCAGGGAAAAGTCATTGCAGTCGAGACGACTGGCCGCACTTTCCACCATGGCCGCGATATTGGCGACTATGGCGTCATAACTTTGTGCCGGAGTCGCGCTGCGCTCACGCAGCAGGCTGTTACCCTGCGGATCGAGAACAATGATTTCGGTTTTGGTGCCACCCAGGTCGATGCCGAATTGCAGCATGGTGAAGGCTCATCAGAAAGAAACTGGCGGCAGTGTAACAGTCTGCAGGCGCAGGCCAACAGACTGTCAGGAGGAAGAATTAAGAGAAGAATTAATCGTGCGCGTGACTGTAGCTTTTCAGCATCACACCGAGAATGTCGTCCTGCTGGCTGATGCGGCAACCGCTGCCATACAGGCTGGGGGTTATTTTATCGCACCAGACAACCTCAGCACTGCACTGTCCGGTACGGCGGGCATTCACATTAGGGGCGATATCCACCAGATCGAGCTGCAGCTGCGTGCCGGGCTGCAGTTGTTCATAAGTTGAAATCATCACCCCTTGCTCTGAGCAATCGACCAGCAGGCCGAGGTATTCCTTACTTTGCCGTTCGAATACACTGACGTTGCTTTTCAGAATCCAGCGTGGATGCATACGTTGTTCGTGGTCAGAGTTCGTACTCATTGATCTTTCTCTGGTAAGTTTCCATTTTTTTAGTGTAGACCCAAGGTTCGTAAACAACATGAACAGGCTTGAACTGATTCTGGGCGGCGCACGTTCGGGCAAAAGCCGTTACGGCGAGGCTCAGGCAGAGCAGCTGGCCGGTGAGGCCGCAGAAGTGGTGTATATTGCCACCGCACAGGCGCTGGACGGCGAAATGCAGCAACGCATTATCCATCATCGTGAGCAGCGCCCGGCGCACTGGCTGACGCTGGAAGAGCCTTTGCAGCTGGCAGCCGCGCTGCAGCGTGTGCGTAAAGAGCATCCGGCGGCGGTGATACTGGTCGACTGCCTGACCCTGTGGCTAACCAACTGCCTGCTCAGTGATCAGAACGATTACTGGGAACGGCAGAAAGCAGCGTTAATGGATGAGCTGCAACAGCTACAGCAGCCGCTGCTGCTGGTGTCCAACGAAGTGGGCTATGGCATTGTGCCGATGGGCGAGCTGAGCCGGCGCTTTGTTGATGAAGCCGGGCGGCTGCATCAGGACATTGCCCGGCTGGCGCATGATGTAACGCTGGTTGTTGCGGGTATTCCCATGGCGGTTAAGCGCAGTTAAGGTACCCCGCTTTTTTTCAGAATGTAATCAATAAGACAGGTGTTATGACCGTTGAATTCTGGTGGCAACAGGCCACCGCTCCTCTTTCTGCTGAAACCCAACAACAGGCGCTGGAGCGTCAGTCACAATTAACCAAGCCACCGGGTTCTCTGGGCCAGCTGGAAGACGTTGCCGTGGCTTTTGCCGCCTGGCAGGGGCAGGTTAAACCGCAGATTAATAACCCGCAGTGCGTGGTGTTTGCCGGTGATCATGGCGTGGTCGCGCAGGGTGTATCGGCGTTTCCGCAGGCGGTTACGGTTGAAATGCTGAAAAACTTTGTTGCCGGCGGTGCTGCGATTTCGGTACTGGCACGCTTCCATGAGATGGGACTGTCAGTGGTGAACTGTGGCACGGCGTTCCCGGCCGATCAGCTCAGCGGCGTGATTCCGCGCGCGGTGATGCCGGGCACCAACGATTTTTCACAGCAGGCCGCGATGAGCAACGCTCAGGCGCTGCAGGCTCTGCAGATTGGTGCCGAGCAGATCGACCGTCTGCATGGCGAAGACTGTGACCTGTTTATTGCCGGTGAAATGGGCATTGGTAACACCTCCGCAGCCAGCTGCCTGAGTGCGCTGTTACTCAAACAGGATGTGAATGCACTGGTTGGCCCGGGCACCGGTGTTCAAGGCGAAGCCCTCAGCCATAAACAACAGATTCTGGCGCAAAGCTGTGAGCGTGCCCGTGCGCTGGCGGATTCGCCACTGGCGGCACTGGAGCAGGTGGGCGGACTGGAAATTGCCGCCATGGCCGGTGCTTATCTGCGTGCTGCGCAGCTCGGTATACCGGTGCTGGTGGACGGGTTTATTGCCAGCTCTGCAGCGTTGCTGGCGGTGCAGCTGAATGCCGGCGCCCGTGACTGGATGCTGTTTGGCCACAGTTCGGCCGAACCGGGTCATCGCGCCTTACTGACTGCGCTGGATGGCAAGCCGCTGGTGCAGCTGGGCCTGCGTCTGGGCGAAGGTTCCGGTGCGGCGGTGGCGGTGGGGCTGGTGCAACAGGCGCTGGCGCTGCATAACCAGATGGCGACCTTTGCCGAAGCCGCGGTACAGTCCGGTAACTGAAATAAGGGAGCCGCTGATGAGCACCACCCGTATCGATCTTATCCGCCACGGCGAACCGGAAGGTGGCAACGTCTTCCGTGGCCGTACCGACCATGCCCTGACAGAGCTTGGCCGCTGGCAGTTTGCCGAACGGGTGCGCCGCTTTGACAGCAGTTGGACACGGATTATCAGCTCGCCGCTAAGCCGCTGCCATAGTGCGGCGGAACAACTGGCCAGTGCCCGTAATCTGCCGCTGTTGTGTGATGAGCGCTGGGCGGAGATTGATTACGGCGACTGGGAAAACCGCGATGTCAGCGAGGTGATGACTGAATATGCCGATGACTCGCGCCGTTTGTGGGCTGATCCGCTGAATTTCTGCGCCCCCAATGGCGAGCCGGTACCGCAATTGCAGCAACGGGTGGTGGCTGCCTGGCAGGAGCTGCTCAATGATCATCGTGGTGAACATCTGCTGCTGGTCAGCCACGGTGGTGTGATGCGGGTGCTGGCGCAGCAGCTGCTGAGCCTGGCGCCGGAAGCCATGAACCGGCTGGCCATTCCTTACGCCGGCTTGCTGCGTTTTAAAATTGATCACAGCGAATATCAGGGTAAAGAACAGGTCTGGGTCAGCCTCGAAGGTATGGACGGCTCGGTCTTACGTCCGGACGATCAGGAGGCTGTGTGAATCTGCACTGGTGGGCATTCTGGTATGCCATGGCGTTTTTAACCCGCCTGCCGACCCCGTATTTAAAACGTGTGGATGAGGCCGTAGCCGCCCGCTCGCTGGTGTTTTATCCATTGGTCGGGGCCCTGCTTGGACTGTGTCTGCTGGCCTTTACCGCCGCCTGCGTTTTTTATAATCCGCAGGTTTCGCTGCTGTTGCTGGCGGCGTTGTTGTTATTTATCTGGGTCGTATTCAGCGGTGCTCTGCATCTGGATGGTCTGGCCGACAGCGCCGACGCCTGGGTGGGTGGGCTGGGCAATAAAGAACGCACGCTGGCAATTATGAAAGATCCGCAAAGCGGGCCGATGGGTGTAACCGTTATTGCTGTTATCCTGCTGGTTAAATTTGCCGCCATTTATGCGCTGCTGGATAAAGCTCAGAGCGGCAGTGGCAGCTGGAATATCTGGCTGTTAATCGCCGGTTTTATGCTGGTGCCAATGCTGGCCCGTGGCGCGGTTCCTGGGTTGCTGGCAACCACCCCTTATGTGCGTAAAAAAGGACTGGCCAGTGCGCTGGTGGCGGGGGCAACGCCGTTAGTGGTCGGCATTACCGGAACGCTGCTGGCGTTGCTGGCCGGTGTGTTTTTACAGACCCAGGCGCTGTTTATTCTCGCCCTGTGGCTGACCATTCTGATGATGGCGCGTGCGGCTATGATAAAACGTCTGGGTGGCTGTACCGGCGATACTTTGGGCGCCACCATTGAAATTCAGGAAGCACTGCTGCTGGCGGCTATTGCGCTTTAACGTCGCCCTTTAACATCGTTTGCGCTGGCAGAAGGCAATGTTATTCTGCTGATTATTATAAAAACGAACTGTCCGGAATATTTTTGTGCGTAATCTATTAATCCCCTTTTTAGCGTTTTGTTTGCTGGGCTGTGGCCCGGAACTCGATGATACAGATGAGCCCGTTGGTACAACCTCGTCGATTTTTATTCAGAATAAAGCCTTTGCTACCCTGAACGGCTTTTATATTTCAGATGGTACTGGTTATGGCCCGAATCAGATTGAGGGTAAGTTAATTTCTACCGGCCAGAGCTATGAAATCAGCGGCATTGAATGTGGAAAAACCTACACACTGAAAGTTGTCCGTATTAATGCGGATGATGTTATTCAGAAAGATGTCCCTATCGATTGCGGTAATGATTATATATGGGGAGTGAAATGATGGTGCATAAGACATATTTGCCGGTAGCGTTATGTTTGCTGCTGTCAGCCGTTGCCTGTGCTGACGGGCAGGATGATATTGTTTACGGCAGCGACAGCGCTGTATCAGCCAATAGCGAACAGGCTGAAGACCCGCATAAAGACGAAGTGGATTCTCTGGCATTCGGAAATTATTACACGATGGATAAGTATTCCTCGGTACAGGAAATTATCCGTAAAGTCGGTGAGCCGGTGGGTTCTTCTGTTTATATCCCGCGTGAAACGCAAAAGTCTGCGCCTGCAGCTGTTACCGCTCAGTGAATGGCTTAACGAGAGTCAGGGTTATTAAGTTACTGGCGGCTGGCCAGTAACTTAATGCCCAGTGCAATCATGGCTCCGCCTAAAATACGGTCAATCCAATGACCGAAGCGTTTAAAACGCGCTGATACCGCCGGGCGGGACAGCATCATCACTACCGCAGAAAACCATGCCATCTGAATCAGCATGATCCATACGCCGTAAATCGCTAACTGATACAGCGGCATATCGGCCGATAAAACCAGCGTAAATAATGAAACAAAATACACCGGTGCTTTAGGATTCAGCGCATTGCATAAAAAACCGCTGCCAATACTGCGCGCGGCTGTTTTTGGTTTTGCCGCTATTGCTTCTGTGGGAGTATCGTCCATGCTGCCGGCTTTACTTTTCAGTCCCTGAATCCCCAGATATACCAGATAACAGCCACCGGCAATTTTCAGTATCAACAGTGCGAATACCGAGTTGGCAATCAGTGCTGCCAGGCCAACGGCCGAATACAGGATATGGACAGATAATCCCAGTGAAATACCCAGACTGCAAAGCAGCCCGGTTTTACGTCCGTGGCGCAGTGTTTGCTGACTGACCAATACAAAGTCAGGGCCGGGAGAGGCGGCCGCCAGCAGATGGATGGAAGTAATCAGTAATAAGCCCTGTAATAAATCCATAATTCCTCAATGAGAAACGTTTTGCCTGGTGATCAGCAGGAACTCGGATATTGAAAAGTAAACATGGGCCCGGCAGGCCAGAACGGGCCCGCTGTCTGTCAGCGCCAGGGTTTATGGGGCTGGCAGATGCCGGGCTGTCGATTAAAACACCAGTTAACTGCGCTGCGGTTCCGGTCTTTTTTGTCGGATCGCAGCTTTTACTGGTCGTACATGCTCTGAATCATTTCAATTGCCGGACGCAGTGTGGCACGCCAGATGCGTTCCAGCTCGGCATCAAACAGCGGGTCGTGTTTGCTCAGCGTTTCCATCAACGCGTCCATCCACAGGCTATAGTGTGCCGGATTAATGTTCATATTTTTGCGGCTGTGGCTTTCACCCAGCGCGCGGATTTTGCTGTCAGACATACCGCGCGCGTGCATCACCAGCCACATAATACCGCCACGTAATAAGCCACGCTGAGATTCCATGTTGGTGTTAATGAACATGGCCCGGATATCGGCGGACTTATTCATAAATGCGTTGTAAAAATCCTCATAAAAAACAGGGTTATTACAGCTGCGCCCATAGCTTTGAAAAACCTTATCGGCATCGCCCATGATTCTGTACCTTGTTGATAGCGCTATTATGGAGTGTGAAAAAGCGGCGCAGGGTACGGATTTTTGGCGCAAATTGCAAAGGCGCTTTAGTCTTAATGCTGTGACATTGTGTTACGCCACTGACGGGTTAAATGCCTGCAGAGCTGCATTAAATTTTTGCCAGTCGATATTCTGTTTTACGCTGAGAGCCAGACGATCGATTTGTTGTTCGCGGATAGCATTGAAATCAATGGTCTGACCATCGGACAATCCGGCCCAGTGCAAAATCTGCTGCAGGGCTTCCGGTGTATCAAATATACCGTGCCAGTAAGTGGCCATAATCTGGTTGTCATCGCTTAGCCAGCCGCAGCCAATATCCTGAATATCGTCGTTGCTGAGTGAAATTCCGGCATGAATTTCATAGCCCTGAGCCGCAACAACGGGCTGATCCGGCAAGCGCAATTCGCCGCTGACCAGACGCAGGGTTTTATCGGCTTTTAATTCGCTGATTAATGGCAGATACCCCAGACCCGCGCTGATGCCGGCTGTTCCTTCAATGCCATGCGGATCGCTGATGCTTTCTCCCAGCATCTGTAAGCCACCGCAGATTCCCAGCAGCTTGCCGCCATAACGCAGGTGACGCTGCAGATACTGTGGCCAGTTACCGGGCTGGGTTTGCAGCCAGTTAAGATCGGCACGGGTATTTTTAGAACCGGGCAAAATAACAAAATCCGCCGGCGGTGGTGTTTGTTCCGGGCCGACCAGAATTAAATTTACCTGCGGATGTACGCGCAATGCGTCGAAATCGGTGTGGTTGCTGGTGCGCGGGTAAACCGGCACCACCACATTAATGACTTTATTTTTATCCTGCTCTACCTGTTGCTGGCTGACGGCATCTTCGGCATCCAGGTATAAACCGTGCAGATAAGGCAGAACGCCTAATACCGGTTTACCGGTTTTTTCTTCCAGCCAGTCGAGGCCATCCTGCAGCAGGGCAATATCACCGCGGAAACGGTTAATCACAAAGCCAACCACGCGCGCGCGTTCGCTGTCACTGAGGCAGGCTAACGTTCCCAGCAAATGCGCAAAGACACCGCCGCGATCAATATCGGCAATCAGAATCACCGGACAATCGACGGCTTCGGCAAAACCCATATTGGCAATATCATTGGCGCGCAGATTAATTTCCGCGGGGCTGCCGGCACCTTCGACCAGCACCCATGAATAGTGTTGCTGCAGACGCTGGTACGAATCCAGTACCGCATTCATGGCGGTTTTTTTATAGGCGTGATAATCCTGCGCCGGCAGATTACCGACCGCTTTGCCCTGAATAATCACCTGGGCGCCGGTGTCGCTGTTGGGCTTAAGCAATACCGGATTCATATCAGTGGTGGGGGCCAGACGACAGGCCTGTGCCTGTAATGCCTGCGCGCGGCCAATCTCTCCGCCATCGGCCGTTACTGCGCTATTGAGTGCCATGTTCTGCGGTTTAAAAGGCGCGGTGTGGATATGTGCATCAGCCAGAATACGCCCCAGTGCGCAGACCAGCGTGCTCTTTCCGGCATCGGATGTGGTGCCCTGTACCATCAGGGTCTGGTGTGAGGGAAGCGTTGGCATAACAGCGGAGAAGTCGGACATCTGGTACACTTGGCGTCTGAAATTTACCGGCCATTGTATGACATGATTCCCCTGTTCAGTGGATTTTTTCCCGCCGGCGTTAGCCATCTTCCCCCGTTGTTGCTGTTGTTCTTTATGGGCGGGCTTATGCTGCTGGCATTGGCGTGTGATCGTCTTTTCGGCGAACCGTCGCGTTTTCATCCGCTGGTCGCGTTCGGCCGCTGGGCCGCCTGGCTGGAGTCGCGTTTTAATCGTCCTGAAAAAGTGACTGAGCCTGCTACTGCTGTACGCGGGCTGCTGGCACTCATTATTGTTTTGTTGCCTCTGCTGCCACTGGCCTTATTGTTTATCTGGCTGGCGCAGCAATCCCTGCTGTTATGGGTCGCTGCTCAGGTGCTGGTGTTGTATAGCTGTATTGGCTGGCAAAGTCTGCAGCAGCATGTACTGGCCGTAGCCAGTGCACTGGAACAGAACAATATTGCCTCTGCCCGGGAAAAACTCGGCTGGATTGTCAGCCGTGATACCGCGCAGTTATCGGCCGATGAAATTGCTCAGGCCGATATTGAAAGCCTGCTGGAAAATTCATCCGATGCCTTATTTGCCTCATTATTCTGGTTTGCTATTGGTGGTGCATTGCCTGCTCTTCTGCATCGCTGGGTAAATACGCTGGATGCGATGTGGGGCTACCGTAATCCGCGTTTTAATTACTTTGGCCGCGCGGCCGCACGACTGGATGATGTGCTGGCTTACTGGCCTGCGCGTATTACCGCCTGGTGTTTTATGCTCGCCGGGCCGAACAGAAAAGATGCCTGGCGCTGCTGGCGTACACAGGCAAAACACTGCGCCAGTCCGAATGGCGGCGCGGTAATGACCGCCGGTGCCGGCGCATTAAATATCCGCTTAAGCGAACGAGCCTGTTATCACGGCGAGTGGAAGAATAAGCCGCCGATGGGTTGCGGTATGGCCGCAACACCACAGCATATCGTACCGGCGGTGAAACTGGTTAAGCGCAGTCTGTCTCTGTTTTTCCTGTTCTGGCTGTTTGTCACTCTGCTGCTGAACGCCATTATTCAGATGGTTTTCGGGGGCTGAGATGCAATTAATTAACGTAGCCGAAACCGTTGTTCACGGTGCCGATCTGCAGCGCGCAATCAAACAATTTGGCGGTGAACCACAGCAGTGGTTGGATTTATCCAGTGCGGTCAGCCCTTACTGTTGGTGGTCTGAACGTGGGCAGGGGTTATCCTGCCCGGCGCAGTTTATTCACGATTTACCCGGTATTCAGCCTGACTTAAACCGTGCAGTCCGCACCTATTATGGCCATGACGGTTTGCTGGTTCCCGGCAGCCAGCGCGCCATTGCGGAATTACCCGGCTGTTTCAGTCGTGGCAATGTGTGGATTCTGGCCGGTACCTATGGTGAACATGCATTGTGCTGGAAAAAAGCCGGGCATTCTGTGTATGAAAAAACCGCAGACGATATTCGTCAGGCATTTAATGCGGCTACCGATAACGACCACAAATTACCTGATATGCTGGTGCTGGTTAATCCGGGAAACCCCGGTGGTGAACGCTTCAGTGCTGCTGAATTACACGGCTGGGCTGAACAGTTACAGCAACACCAACGCCAGGGGTGGTTGTTGTGTGACGAAGCCTTTATGGATTGTACGCCAGACGACAGCCTGTTAACCCGGACGCTGGCGGATAATATGCTGGTATTACGCTCGCTGGGGAAATTTTTTGGTCTGGCGGGGCTGCGTATTGGTGTGGTGTTTGCCGCGGCCGATGTGCTGCAGAATCTGGCCAACAGACTCGGCCCCTGGCCGGTGGCCGGGCACAGTCTGTGGCTGGCACAACAGGCGCTGAGTGATCATCAGTGGATTGCCCGGCAGCGTGTGCGTCTGAAAAAAAATCATGAATTAATGGCGCAGTGGCTGAACGGTTTATTTCTGGCAGGGGAAAGTGATTTATTTTTTACCCTGAAATTTTCCGATGCTGAACGGGTGCAGACTTTTTTAGCAGAACGCTATATATGGAGCCGCTGTTTTAAACAGCAGCAGTTAATCCGCCTGGGATTGATGGGCGACGATGCCTGTAAACAACAACAGCTACAGCAGGCGCTGAATGACCTGAGAGAATTCCTTTTATGATACTGAATACATTACGGATACCAACCGCATTGATCGTACTGTCTTTCTGCAGCTCTGTGCTGTTTGCTGCGGCAGAAAAAAATCCGGAAAGTCCGGTTGATATGGGCAGTAAGGCATTCAGTCTGACCGACGATGCCGGTACGGTGCATCATTTTTCACAACCGGCGCGGCGCATTGTCAGCCTGATTCCGCACAGCACCGAGCTGTTGTTTTCGGTGGGCGGCGGTGATGCCATCGTCGGAGCCGTGCAGTATTCCGATTACCCGGAAGCCGCAAAAAGTATTCCACGCGTTGGTGGCTATTCGGCCCTGAATATTGAAGCCATTGTGGCCCTTGAACCTGATCTGATTATCGCCTGGCCGGAAGGCAATCCGACCCGCGATTTGTCGCGCCTGAAGCAACTCGGCTATGAAATATTCGTCAGTGATCCGAATACCTACGAAACCATCGCCCGTAATCTGGAAAACTTTGCCACGGCGTCTGGTCATAAAGCAGAAGGCGAAAAGGTAGCGGCCGATTTCCGCCATCAGGTGGCGCAGCTACGGGCGCAGTATTCCGATAAAAAGCCATTAACGGTTTTTTATCAGGTCTGGCATCAGCCATTATTAACCCAGAATGGCGATACCTTTATTTCCCGTGCTATTGAACTCTGCGGTGGCCGTAACGTGTACGCCGATCTGGATATTAAAGCACCTCAGGTCAGTATCGAGTCGGTACTGGAAATGAATCCGGATGTGATTGTTGCCAGCGGCATGGGCGAAAGCCGCCCCGACTGGTTAGACGCCTGGGGGCAGTACCAGCATCTGACGGCGGTTAAAACCAGCAGTCTTTATCATATTCATCCGGATTTATTGCACCGGCCGACGCCGCGTTTTTTACTGGGTACCCGTCAGTTGTGCGAAGCCATGGAGCAAACGCGGAAAAAGCAGCAAACCATGGCTGATTAAGGCCGGGTATACATTATCAGTCTGTCTCGCGCCGCTGTCTGATCCTGATGCCGCAGATCAAGAGGCCGGCAACACTTTTCCGCTACACTGCGCTTAACGTTACTGGTGTGGTGTTCTGTCGGGCACAGCTTAGCTGACGATAAGCGGAGACTGATATGTTGGAAATCTTCACCCGTCTGGCCGACTGGTTGGTATTCGATTTAGCGGGCTTGTCGGCCCAAAGTAAGTGGGGCGATGCGCTGCACTTCTTTGTTGAAGACGTCAGTAAAATCTTTGCTCTGTTACTGCTGATGATTTATATCATCGCGCTGCTCAGAGCCTCGCTGAATGTTGAGCGGGTGCGCGATTATCTGGCGCGCAAACATACCGGGCTGGGCTTATTACTGGGCTCGGCCTTTGGTGCCATTACGCCGTTTTGCTCCTGCTCCAGCATTCCTGTTTTTCTCGGATTTACTTCTGCCGGTATTCCGGTGGGTATTACCATGGCATTTCTGCTGACGTCACCGCTGATTAATGAAGTGGCCGTACTGTTGCTGATGAGCCTGCTCGGCTGGAAATTCACGCTGCTGTATATCGTTACCGGCATGGCCGTCGGCGTAGCCGGTGGTCTGGTATTGCATTTGTTAAAAGCCGAACGCTGGCTGCAGCCTTTTGCCGCCCGTGCTTACAATCAGGCGCAACAGGCCGGTCATACCGGAACCGCGTTCACCGGCAGTATGACTCTGAAAGAACGTCATGAATTTGCCAAAGAAGAAATGACCGATATTTTTTCCCGCGTATGGAAGTGGGTCATCTTAGGCGTCGGTCTGGGCGCCGGGCTGCACGGTTTTGTGCCCGATCAGTGGGTGTCTGACACCCTGGGGCAGGGCGAGTGGTGGTCGGTGCCGGCTGCGGTACTGGCGGGTATTCCGCTGTATTCCAACGCCACCGGGGTGATTCCGGTGATGGAGAGTCTGATTACCAAAGGCCTGCCGGTGGGTACTACGCTGGCGTTTTGTATGAGCACGGTTGCCGCCAGTTTTCCCGAATTTATCCTGCTGAAACAGGTCATGAAAATCCGTCTTCTGGCGCTGATTTTTATCATGCTGCTGGTGGCTTTCACCCTGATTGGTTGGGTGTTGAATGCGCTCACTCCCTATCTGTAAAAAGTCATAGTCGTGGCTAAGGAGCAATAATGAAAGTGATTAAAGTGCTGGGCTCAGGATGCAGTAAATGCGAAAAAACTGCGCAATCAATCAGCGCTATCGCCGCAGAAAAACAAACAGAAATTGAATTAATTAAAGAAACCAGCCCGGAAGCCATGATGAATTATGGCGTTATGCGTACACCGGCGGTGGTGGATGAGCAGCTGGTACACAGCGGCTCGATTCCACACCGTGAGGATATTGAAAGCTGGCTGCAATAACACAGCCAGCCTTACGGGCCTGAGTGATTATTCTTCCAGCTGGGCGCGCAGCATCCAGGCGGTCTGCTCGTGAATGGCCAGCCGCTGGGTTAATAAATCAGCGGTCGGTTCGTCGGATGCTTCCTCCACCAGTTTAAACAGGCTGCGCGCTGTGCGGGCGGTGGCTTCGTGGCCATCGGCCAGAATGCGGATCATCTCTGTGGCCTTTGGCGGCACCTGTGGGGCATCCGGTAATGATGCCAGCTCGGCAAACTGTGCATAGGAACCCGGTGCAACATGGCCAAGCGAACGGATGCGTTCGGCAATCGGGTCGACGGCGTTCCACAGTTCGGTGTACTGGGTCATAAACATGGCGTGCAGGCTGTTGAACATCGGCCCGGTAATGTTCCAGTGAAAATTATGGGTGGTTAAGTACAGCGTATAGGTGTCGGCCAGTAAGCGGCCGAGTCCCTGGCTGATGGCTTCACGGTGTTCGGCACTGATGCCAATATTGACGGTGGTCATAAGCTGCTCCTGCGGTTGCTTTGATAAAAGTAGTCTTTTTGCCTCGCTCTTAACCGAGCGTGGTATCCAAAATCATCATTAAGGCAAAACCGGTCATTAATCCCAGTGTGGCGACGGTCTGGTGGCCGTTGCGGTGTGTTTCCGGAATCACTTCATGGGACACCACAAACAACATAGCACCAGCGGCCAGTCCAAGTCCGATCGGATAAGCGAGTAATAATCCGCCGCCCAGGCTTACGCCCAGTAATGCTCCGACCGGTTCCAGCAAACCGCTGCCCGCGGCAACCAATACCGCAAACAGTGGGCTGAAGCCGGCGGCGCGCAGCGTAAGCGCAACCGCCAGACCTTCGGGAATATCCTGCAGGGCGATGGCCGTCGCCAGTGGCAGACCCACGGTTAAATCACCCTGGGCAAAGCTGACACCTACGGCCATGCCTTCCGGCAGATTGTGCAGAGCAATGGCGAACACAAATAACCAGGCTCTGCCGCAACGTTCATGGCCCGGGCCGCAGGGGCCGGTTTTGTCGTGCTCATGGGGGGTAAATTCATCCAGCCCGAGCATCAGCGCCACGCCCATAAACATGCCGAACACCACAATGAGTCCGCCCTGTGTGGCGCTTTGCAATAACTCCGTACCGGCTTCAATGCCAGGTAACAGCAGCGAAAAAGCCGAAGCGGCGAGCATCATTCCGGCGGCAAAGCCGAGCATGGCATCTTCCGCAGCCTGCGGGATTCTTTTCAGCATTAAGGCGGGTAAAGCGCCCAGCGCGGTGGCGATAAAGCCGGCGCTGCCACCCAGCAAGGCATAACGGCCGAACAGGCTGCTGTCGGTGGTCAATACCTGAATCAGACTCTGCACCAGCAACACGCTGACCAGTGCCAGTGCCGCCGCCAGCGCTGCGGCGATATAAGGGTGCTCAATCGCATGCTGGCGGAAAATCGCCAGCCATTGGTTGTTGGAGCGTTGGCCGATGTCCATGAAAACCTCACTGAGCGGAATCTGCTGTTTGAATCCCCCCATTGTAGAGTGGCTGTTCATAGAAGCTATTTTATTAAAATGATACGTTCATAAGTTTTTAGCTATGAATCAGAGCGGCTGGCGCTGCACAGGTTGCTGCTGGCCACAAAGGCAGCGCCGGGCCACCGCTCTGATGTTGCTGCACCTGGCTCAGGGTTACGCTGCTCAGTTCCGGCAGCCATTGCCGAAGGTGCGTGAGGTGCGGGTCATACCGTTCCAGCTGTTTGTTGAGGTTAAAACAGCGCCCGCCGCGCGGGTCCTGACCGCAACCGGCGATATAGGCCCAGTTGCCCCAGTTACTGGCGACATCAGCATCGATCAGGTGTTGCTCAAAGAAGCGTGCACCAAGGCGCCAGTCGAGCTTCAGTTCATGCATAAAAAAGCTCGCCAGCCACTGACGCATACGGTTGGAGCTGTAGCCGGTGTGGATCAGCTCACGCAGGCCGGCATCAATCACCGGATAGCCGGTGCGCGCTTCACACCAGGCCTGCCAACGTGTGTCAGCGAACGGCTGAGGTGCGGGGTTACGGAACAGCGCAGATCCTTTGAGGCGCAGCGTCCAGTGAAAATACTCGCGCCACAGCAGTTCTTTTTTCAGCCAGCTACTGTGTTCGCTTGCGCCATGCAGACTCTCCCAGCGCACAATATCGGCCCATACCTTACGCACCGATAATGCACCCCAGGCCAGCCAGGGGCTGAGCTGGCTGGCAAAGCGGCTGCCTGCATAAGGATTGTCAGTCTGACTGAGCGGCGCCGTGCAGAGCTGGTTGCGTGTATCACGGTAGTGACGAATGGCATTTTCCCGCCCCAGATAGGCTGCCAGATGGCGTAATCCGGCGTCTTCGCCGCCATGAAAGGTTGTTGCCGGAACGCGCCCGGCCCAGGACGGCACCTGATGCAGCTGATGATCCGGCCACTGTATGGCGGCTTTGAGCGGTGCTTCGAGGGGATCGGCACTGAGCATGGTGGGCGGCAGCGGCGCGGCTATAGCGCCGGGTAAGCCGTGCTTATCGAGCCAGCGGCTGAAGGCGCTATAGCTGTCGGGCCAGTTTTCTGTGTTGAGCAATTCCGCCAGATGTTGCTGGCTAAACAGCGTCTGGGTTTCGTAGGTGCTTACCGGTGCGAAAGCGGCAATGGCATTCAGCCAGTGTTCTTCTTCCGGCGCCTGGGCGACGCTGGTGTGCAGGTGAAACGGCTGTTGGGCATACCAGTCACGCAGCAGGCTGACCGGGTCACCGCCGAGCAGGCTGAGGCGGATATTCTGCTGATACAGACTGCGCTGCACATCAATCAGGCAGGCGCGCAGGAAACGGGCCCTGGCCAGTCCCAGTCGGGTCAGGCCCGGATATTCTGCCGTCGGCTGCTGCCAGTGTTGCGGCAAAATAAACACCACCGCCATACCCGGGCATTCGCCCTGAGCGGCCAGATGCTGAAAAACAGGATGGTCGTGCAGGCGCAGATCGTTGCGCAGCCACACCAGATTGATGGGGCGGGACGTCATCAGAGTTCATCCTCCACGGACGCGGCGGCGCATATATTGGCCGGTGTTTTTTGTGCCCTGTGTTTGCAACCTTTGCTGCAGTACTTCACGTCGTCCCAGCTGCGCGCCCATTTACGCCGCCAGCAGAACGGCCGGCCACAGAGGGCACAGGTTTTGACCGGCAGGTTATGGGGATTACGGAAACCACTCAGCAGGCCCATGGTTACAGAGTCTCCAGATGGATCAGACAGTGCTCCGCCCGGGCCAGAATCGCCTGCTGTTTGGCTGGCGCCATACGGTCGTAACTGCGGTACATCATGGCCATGCGTGGATTGGCGGCGAATTGCCCGCGGTGGCGGATTAAAAAGTGCCAGTACAGGCTGTTGAACGGGCAGCTGTCGGGCTGCTCGCTGGTTTTCACGTTGTAGCGGCAGTGGCCGCAGTAGTCTGACTGGCGGGCAATGTAACTGCCGGAGGCGCAGTAGGGTTTGCTGCCCAAGAGACCACCGTCGGCGTGCATCATCATGCCCAGCGTATTCGGTAATTCCACCCAGTCGTAGGCGTCGGCGTACACGGCCAGATACCAGTCGCAAATCTCCTGCGGGCGGATTCCGGCCAGCAGGGCGAAATTGCCCGTCACCATTAAGCGCTGAATGTGGTGCGCGTAGGCGTTAGCGAAGGTGGTGCGGAAGCACTCACTCATGCAGTGCATCTGCGTTTTTCCAGTCCAGTAAAACCAGGGCAGCGCACGCTCGTTGTGCTGGCTGTTACGCCCGGCGTACTCCGGCATAAAGGCCCAGTAAATACCGCGCACGTATTCGCGCCAGCCGATGATCTGGCGGATAAAGCCTTCCACCGCCGCCAGCGGCGCCTGACCATGGTAATAAGCGGCTTCGGCGGCTTTGCACACTTCCAGCGGGGTCAGCAGGCCGCAGTTGAGGTAGGGCGACAGCAGGCTGTGAAACATAAAATCAGCGCGTTCGCCCAGGCTGTTGTGGCTGACCATGGCGTCCTGATAACGGCCGAAGTGCGCCAGGCGGTGCTGAATAAAGTGCTGCAGTGCAGTGAGTGCCTGCTTCCTCGTAGTCGCCCAGCGGAAGGGCTGCAGCTGGCCGGGGTGGCGGTTGTCTGGCCCGGCGAAGCGCGTGCTTACCAGCGCCAGCACCTCGGCATCAATGGCATCGCGGCTAAAGCTGAGCGGCGCTGGTACCGGTACTTCGCCCTTATAAGCTGCGCGGTTATCGGCATCGAAATTCCATTGCCCGCCGACGGGCTTGTCACCGTCCATCAGCAGACCGGTTTTGCGCCGCATATCGCGGTAAAAGTATTCCATACGCAGCTGTTTGCGGCCGGCAGCCCAGTGCGCGAAGTCGGCGGGCGGGCAGATAAAACGGTCGTCTTCAAATACGCTTACCGGGACGCCAAGCGTTGCTGACCACTGATTATCCATCGCTGTTTGCAGGCGATATTCTCCGCAGCGTGTCAGCATCAGGCCGCTGCAGTGCTGTTCCTGCAGGGTTCGGCGAACAACATCGAGCAGGCTGTGGTCATTATCCGGTGCATCCAGCGGACGGTAGATTACGGTCCAGCCGGCACGGCGCAGCTCCTCGGCAAAATGGCGTATAGCCGAGAACAGCAGGGCAATTTTCTGCACATGGTGGGCAACGTAGGTGGCTTCTTCAGCGACCTCGGCCATTAACAGCACGTCCCGCTGCGGATTCAGTGCGCGCAGACTGGCCAGTGATGAGCTCAGCTGATCGGCGAGGATAAGACCCAGATATTTCATTAGTTATACAAGAATCTGTTTATGTACAATTAGTGTATAGCTTTTTATGTGTATTGCCAGTGAAGACTCATCCGCTGCAGGTTATTTTTTGTTGGTCATCAGGGGCGCTGCAGCAGCTCAGCTATGCTTATCGGGCAGCGGCATATCGGGGGTTTATATGCTCAACACTCGTATTCAGCATGGCGAATTTGTACTCAGTACCAACGGTAATATTCTGGTTGCCCGTTTGTCCGGCAGCTGGAATGAAGAAGCGGCCAGAGCCTTTGACCGTCACTTCCGCGAACATGCCGCCGGGCTGGCCTCTGCGCCCTGGGGCCATATGGTTTTACTCGATGACTGGCAGTTAGGCGTGCCGGAAATGGGGCCGGTGATTGAGGCGCTGGTGCACTGGTGTATTGATAATGGTCTGCGGCGCGCAGCTCATGTGTACCAACCATCGCTACTGAAAAAACTGCAGCTTGAGGATTTGGTCACCGGCTCTGAGCAAGGTTTTCAGCGCCGGGCATTCAGCAGTGTTGATGTGGCTCTGGCCTGGCTGAAAGAAGAAGGGTTTGAACTGAATGATGAACTGGACCCACTGCTAGGAGCCGACAGCCATCAGGGCAGATCATAACTCTGGCGGATAGCACGGATCACTTCCGGGTTCTCACGCATAAAGCGGTCGAAGCGTTCAATCAGGCGGGGATGACGGATACTGGAAAGGTGGTAAGCATAACGGTAGGGGGCAATGTCTTTCAGCATGGTCAGTTGCAGCGGTTGTGTGCGTCTGGCGGCCGCTTCCTGTGCTACCCGGACGTTGAAGTAGATACCGTCGATGCGACCGGATTCGAGCATTTTCAGCAGCTGCTCCATCCCCGTGACTTCGGTCAGGGCGATATCTCCGCGACTCAGGGCAGAGCTGATGCCCGGTGTGGTAAATCCCATAATGGTGCCGACATTGCGCACCGGTCCCTGGTGATCGTTGAGTATCATTACGGCTTCACTGACCTGGAATACCGGCTGACTGTAGTGAATGGTGAGGCCGGCTTTCAGGTTTTCTGACCACTGCGGATTATCGGGAAATTTGAAGTCGAGCTGGTTATGAGTGAACTGCAGAAACAGGCGTGGCACCGGTAACGGGTGATAGTCGGCTAACAGGTGCGCATCGGCGAGAAAAGCATCCAGCAGATCACGTGCCATGCCGCTGTAGCGCTCATCCTGCATATGGTAATAGGGAGCGTAGTCGGTGGTTTCTACGCCGATCAGCAGGGTGTCGGGTGCTGCATTTGCCGATACCGGCGCGAACGCCTGATCGCCTGCCAGTGGCCCGGCGGTAGCGGTCAGTGTCAGGCAGCTCAGTATGAGCAGGCACAGATGCAAAACAGTATTCATATATTGGTTATTTGTTAGCCAATGTATCAGAATATTAGCAGAAATATGTGTCCGGACTCATAACTGAGCATGACTTTAATCCGTCAATCGCCACCGTCTGTACTTACGGACTTTCCTCGCCCTGTGTGGCCTTCTATGATGCTGGCCTTTTTCCTGCCGGATACCCTTGCATGAGCCTGATGCCCGACCCGACTTCACAACGCCACTGGCACCTGTTCTGCCGGGTGATCGATAACTTTGGCGATATTGGCGTGTGCTGGCGTCTGGCGCGGCAACTGCACCAGCAACATGGTCAGCAGGTAACGCTTTGGGTGGATGACCTGAGCAGTTTCCGCGCGTTATGCCCGGCGCTGGATTGCTCTCTGGCAGAGCAGCAACAGCAGGGGATTGTGATCCGGCACTGGGCTGAAGATTTTCCACTGCTCAGCCCGCAGCAGACCGGTGATGTGGTGATTGAAGCCTTTGCCTGTGAGTTGCCGCAAAGCTATATCGCAGCCATGCAGCAGCGTGAGCGCACGGCCTGCTGGATCAATCTGGAATATCTGAGCGCCGAAGACTGGGTGCCCGGTTTTCACCTCAGTCAGTCGCCGGTGCACGGGCTGAGCAAAACCTTCTTCTTTCCCGGTTTTGTTCAGGGCACCGGCGGCCTGTTGTGCGAACCGGAACTGGCACTATTGCCACAGCAGATGGCCGAAGGTGCGGCACGTCAGGCGTTTCTGAGCAGCTTTGGTCTGGCTCCGGCTCTGGCAGATTGTGCGCTGCAGATCAGCCTGTTTGCCTACGAAAATCCGGCCCTGGCCGGTTTGCTGGATGCGCTGCAGGCCTGGCCGCAGACAGTACACCTGCTGGTTCCGGCAGGACGGGTATCGGCGGGGCTGGATGACTGGCTGGGTGAAACGACGCAGGCCGGGCACACCTATCAGCGCGGCAGGCTGAGTATTTCGCTGCTGCCGTTTATGTCACAGCCACAATACGACCAGCTGCTGGCCATGTGTGATCTGAATCTTGTGCGCGGAGAGGAATCCTTTGTCCGTGCGCAGATGCTGGGCAAGCCTATGTTGTGGCATATCTACCGCCAGGAAGAAGATGCGCATCTGGATAAACTGGAGGCTTTTCTTGGCCTGTATTGTGACCGCAATAACCTGTCAGACCGCGTGCTGACGGAGCCTCTGGTGGGGGCATTCCGGCACTGGAATCAGGCACCGGAGAGTGCGTCGACAGCAGGCGCTGAGGCGCATGAACACTGGCACGGGCTGCTGCAACAGCTGCCAGCATGGCAGACCCATGCTGTTGCCTGGCAACAGCGGCTACAGGCGCTTGGCGACCTTGCATCAAATCTCGTGCATTACGCCACGGATCGGGTATAGTGCAGCGCATTTTTAACGACTGATATCCGGTAATTCTCTATGAAAACTGCTAACGAATTTCGTGCCGGTCAGGTACTGAGCCTGAACGGTCAGGCATGGGTTGTCCTGAAAGCTGAATTCAACAAATCCGGCCGTAACGCCGCTGTTGTAAAAATGAAACTGAAGAACCTGCTGACCGGTGCGTCGCAGGAGCCGGTTTTCAAGGCTGATGACAAGCTGGAACCCATCATTCTGGAACGCAGCCAGGTAACCTACTCTTACTTCGCAGATCCGCTGTACGTGTTTATGGACGAAGAGTACAACCAGATCGAAGTGGAAAAAGAAAACCTGGGAGACACCTTGAACTTTATGACCGACGGTATGACCGACGTATGTGAAGCGGTTTTCTACGAAGGCAAAGCCATCAGCATCGAACTGCCTACCACCATCGTCCGTACTGTGTCTTACACCGAGCCTGCGGTTCGTGGTGATACTTCCGGTAAGGTGATGAAAATGGCCACTCTGGAAAACGGTTATGAACTGCAGGTTGCTGCGTTCGTTGAAATCGGTGATGCCATCGAAATCGACACCCGTACCGGTGAATTCAAAGGCCGTGCAAAAAACTGATTGGTTTTTTGCGTGCATAAAAAAAGCTGCTCCGGCAGCTTTTTTTATGTCTGTCTGAAAAGGACGGGTGTTGTTTTTCAGCTCATATAATAGGTGCGGATCGTCAGTTTTCCGAAGGCATGGTCACACATTTTTTCGTGTACCCGCATATCGGCCGGCAGGTTCTGATAGGCCGCTTCGGTCAGCAGAATTTCCCAGGCAGCAGCGGTGTCTTCTCCCAGCTTGCTGGCTTCATTAACCGGGTCGCCGAAAATTTCGCGGTCATGAAAATTAAGCAACTCACCAAAGGCAATACCTGCGGCAATTTCAATATCGTGATGCTGCGGAAATTGCTGATTATCCTGCTTCAGACGCTGACGGATTTCGCGCAATGCATTCAGGGCAGAAGCGCTGTCGGCAAATAATACAAAGGCATCGTCAGCCACGTATTTAATCAGCGTACCATTAAACTGTGTGGTAACGGTTTCAACGATATCCTGCATACGCTGAATTAATGTCAGGTAATAAACAATGCCTTTTTCTTTGGTAATGGCCGAGAAGCGGCTCATATCGGTAATTAATACCGCCGCGGTTGTGCCATAGGCCTGCCATACCGCCTGTGCCGATTCCGGGCAGCCATGGCTTAAGTGATGTTGCTGCAGCAATTCTGCCAGCGGTGAGTGATCATTAACCCGCATCGTGAGTTCCTGATTTTTAGTCCCTTGCCTGATGTTAATCCGTCATGTTATTGCCGGATTCCGTGAGCGATAACAGCGCGTATGTTATTACATCAGCAGGCGTCTGTCCCCGGCGTTCTTTTTACCGGGAGGATATGTCTGTATGGGAGCGGATTTCCGTTGAGTAACCGATGATCGGCATTGGCGGGCATTAATGCACGCAGGTGATCCTGTGTACATTAATGCCGGATTTTCAGCTCAGACGAAAGCTTTGAATCATGGTTTTTAATTTGTCGGCGATATTTGCCAGCTCCGACGATTTACTGCCGGTCGATTGGGCGGCTTCGCGGGTATAGACTGCAATTTCCTTGGCTTCCTGCAGGTGTTGATTAATTCCACTGATAACGGTGCTCTGCTCTTCACTGGCGGCTGCAATTTCAGAGTTCAGATCGTTAACGGTGTTCAGGCTGCCGAATAATCCCAGAGTCTGTTCGTTGGCTTTGGCGAAGGATACGGCCATGGATGCGCTGGCCTCGGTGCTGTTGGTCATGGCCTCAATTGAACGACTGGCGCTTTGTTTCAGGTTTTCAATCAGCCCCTGGATTTCTCCGGTACTGCTCTGGGTTTTACTGGCCAGGTTGCGCACTTCGTCGGCGACCACAGCAAACCCACGGCCCTGTTCTCCGGCCCGTGCCGCTTCGATGGCTGCATTAAGCGCCAGCAAATTGGTTTGTTCGGCGATGCCACGGATTGTCTGCAGAATGCCGTAGATACCGTCGACCTGAGCACTCAAGTTGCCTACGTCGCGATAATGCCGGTCAGATCATTAAACTGGCCATTCAGGGCGCGGATATCGTTGCTCAGGATTTTACCATCACGATCAACGTCGGAAACCTGATTGTGCGCTTCCTGCACATTCCGGGCGATGTCGCTGGAAGCCGTGATCAGTTCATTGGTGGCGGAGGTAACATTCACCATAATGCAGCTCAGATTTGCTGCTTGGGTTAAATTACCGTCGGCATTTTTCTTCAGCACCGAAGTGCTGTTATTCTGTCCGTCGGATACCTCATTAATCCCTTTACTGTGGGTTCAATGCGATTTATAAAATGGTTCAGGCCATTTCCCAGCGCGCTGAGTTCGTTCATATCCCGTGCCTGCAGGCGATAGGAGAGCGGGGTAGCGGGATCGGCGATGCGGATAACACCTTCAGCCAGATTATTCAGACCGGCGGTAATGCGTTTAACGCTGGTCAGCGCAACGAAAACCAGAACCGGAATCGCGATTTCGGCTTTTTCATAAAAAATTGTCTCCAATTCGCGGCTGATGAGCGTGCGCAAAGCGTCTTCATCCGGAACCGCTGGCATAGCGACGATCTGCGGCTGAGGCTGTCGACCAGGTAATCGCGTTGGGCAAGCATGTCGATGACCGCTTTCGTGATGGTCACAAACAGCGTCGGCTGGGCCGGAAGGGCAGAAGCAATGATCCGTTTTCGTTGGGCGCTCATATCAGCTGTCCGTTGGATAGGTAGTAATACTGATAATCCTAGTAGCAACTTCCGTAGATGCCCGGTTTACGGATAAACCGCGCTGCAGGCTTGCCACATTGGCAGCTTTGGTCCTGAGTGGGACCGGAAACAATTGACCATTACACTGGTTGCACCCCTAAAAAGTCGATGGCGTTGATGTATGATCTTGCGCGCTTTCATCGACTTCATTTTAGGTCGTAATTGGAATATGTAACTTCGGATATATCGTATTTTCTGTAAAAATCGATGCTATTTGTTAAACCCTAATTGGTTAGATATATATTCTACGCGATCTGAAACCTTACCTTTCACAACCGTGTAAGCAATGTCACGCTGGTTAAGTTCTTTCTCGTACCACTCCTGTTGACGTTGGCGGAACGCCGGATCTTGCCGCGTACCATCCTGAACAAAGTCAAAATCTGCGGCACACAGAAATACGTGGTCATAGTGTCGGGTGGCTAGCACTTCTAACGCTGGATCTACGCGGTCAAACAAAACCTGGGAATATAGAGCTGTGGTGAGTGGGCTGGTATCGCATACGAGCCATTTATTGGCTTTTTGTGCGAGAGCCTGTTCACGAGCGACCTGAGTTTGTCCGATATGGAGCATATCTTCGAATATAAGTTTGCCATTGCGCTCATCCCAGCACTCCCGACCATATTCTGGTGCCCATTGTGTCGCTAACTCCGAAGCCAGTGCTTCTGCCAACGTCGTTTTACCCGTGGACTCGCCACCAAGCAGCAGAATTCGTTCTACAAAATCGGCGTAGACTTCAGGTGCCATAAAGTGCCTCAAACTGTGCGGGCCAGCGCGTAGCTGTGTCCCGGATACGGGAATCTTCTGTCGATAGCGATCGACACTTTGGTGTACCGTCTCTGGAGCTTGAGGATCTGTTTGGCGAAAGTACTTCGTGAGTTCGGCTGCAAACCCATCTCCGTAATCTTCACTGGTGAATACTGCGTCTATGTGAGTATTAAACAGGTGCTGACATAGCCAGCCGCAGAAGTAGCGGTGGTCGTTGTCAGGGGCATCGTTGTCAGGGATATCCGGCGGGTTGTCTATACCCTGGCTAGTGGCGGCGCGTTTTAATTCGCTTTGATCCAGAACCAATATTGGCAGTTTTGGGAAGCGTTGGCGCAGCCAGGATTCGCGACGGGAGCGATTGCATTCCGGCAGCTCGGGTTCACTGTACGAAATCAGATAAAGATTTTCACATTCCGCCTGAGCCTGAGTGATCAGAAATTCGTGACCTAAGTGCAAAGGACTGAATTTTCCGACCACCAGACCGTTGATAAAGCGTTGCTGGTTAAGCTGGGGCATTGGCTGATGTCGTTGCGTCTATATCTTTTGTGAACAGTGAGCGCCAGTAGAAGAATGCGATGATGGCATTCACCCAATAGCAAGCGTACAGGAAAGACGTGAGATACAGCTCGCGACTAGCGAAAAGGGGCACTGCAATGGTGTTGACCAGAAGCCAGAACCACCAGGCTTCGAGGCGGCGCTGCATCAGTAACCATTGTGCAATAACGCTGAATGTCAGGACAAGTGAATCCAGAAGTGGTGCATAGGCATCAGTGAAACGGTGGAGTATTAGTGCGTATAACGAGGCGACAAGCAGACCAAGCGGTGCAATTAGTGCAACATGGCGCAGACCTGCACGGGTGACTGGCCTTGCCTGACCATTATTTCCGCGTCGCCAATGCATCCAGCCATAAGCACTGGTGGCAACAAAAAATATCTGCAGCGTTACATCGGCATAAAGCTGAGCCTGAAAGAACAGTAGCCCAAACAATACACAACCAATAATGCCGGTCCACCATGTGTGTACGCTGTTACGCCCAGCCAGCAGAATAGAAATGGTGGTTATCAGATTGCAGGCGATTTCCAGCGCACTCATTGCAGTGTTCCTTCTTTAAGGTTGCTTGTGTATTGCATAATTTTGTCTTCGCTCCCAATGGACTTTACCGAAATCGGCTGGTTTCCAAAGACAGACGCTAAAGCGTCAAGGCTGGCGGTTGAGTAATGCATAGAGACCGGTGCTAGGGATAAACAAAGTGAGCCGTCCGCGTCCTGATGCAATCCGAACTGAGCCAATGGCAGTGATTTTAATGCGTGAGTGATGTCGATATTGTTGACCCAATCTCCGCTTTGCGTAAGGAATCTCACCGGACTACGTCCGCTAAGACCTGTAAGCAAAGGGCCTTCTGGCGAGTAGGCGAGTGAAGCGTAATCGCCAGTACGATAACGCAGTAGTGGCAGGCAGAAGTTAAATCCACCGGTCAGTGTAATTTCGCCGCGTTGACCCGGGGGGACGGGTTTACCTTCAGTATCTAGAATTTCGACATACAATTCCGGCTGGAGTAAGAGATGTCCATTGAGATTTGCATCAAATACTGCGACTGGACCAGATTCATTCAGCGAATAAATGTCGAGCACGGGGGCGCTGAAATGGGATTCAAATTCATTCTTCAGGCCTTGCGATAACATCATTCCAACGGAAATGAGCGCCTTCGGACGGGTACTTAATGGCAAAGTTTTCAGCGCGCTCAGGGACAATGGATCACCCGTATATATTTCGGCGTTCAGTGCATCAAGATAGGCTTCACGGTCAGAAGGGCTAGTCCAGTCGTCTGGGTGCAGATTGATCTTTGCCAGGCCCGACTCGCCCAATTGTGGAGTGACAGAAATATACGTGAAGCAACGACGTTGATGACCAACCAGAACAACCCCTACTTGTTCAGGTCCTTCGCTTAGTTCAATTCCGAACCGGCGGAGTGCCCGGCGATGAAAGCACAGATATGTCGCAGCGATACGGGGATGTGAAGGTAACAATAATGGATTGCCACTGGTGCCTGTGGTCTGAAAATTGATCATGCGATCGAGTGGGGCGCTGTCAGGCACAAAGGCGGTAATGTCGCGACTGAAATCCGCTCGGGTCACTGGAGTTATGTCGGTAAATTGGGGCACTTGTCCCTGCGACCGGTAAAATGGGACGTCGTGATACACGTTATCAACAAATGTATTCAGCCATTGTGGAAGTTGACGATCATTCCAGTCGACGCTGCTGTTATTCAGTTTTCGCTCGTAGTCAGCCAGCAGGTTCAGGTCGTCGGAGGTCAGCTTATTGCCGCTACTATTGCGGTAGATTGGTGCCTGCGGATGTTCGCGAAGAAATTTGAGCATCCGGGCGCCGTCTTCGCTCAGAGTAGGATAACGTTCCGGGTCGAAATACGAATTCATTCCCGTGTCCACTTGTCGGCAGATTCTGCAGCCGCCTGCTTTGCGAGAGCTTCACGGATAGCCCGTGCGCGGGCTTCTGCTTCGCGACTTTCCTGCAGCAGACGATTGCGCTCAGTCGTGCTCAGGGCACTGAGACGATCTGTCGCTTGTGTAATACTTTCGCCAGCGGGGCGGTAGTCGAGACGCGCCAGAAGGAAACGCGCAAATTCTTCACGGCGATCACTGTCATTAATGTATTTGGTTGCCGTACAGACATCGGCGAGTTGCTGTATCGCCTTATCGAGCAGGGACAGCAGTGCATCGGCATCATGTAATGTGCTCTTAAACCACTCATCGTTCAGTACCCAGATGGCCAATGCTACCAACCTCAGTCGGTTGTGATCCTTTTCTGCATGACTGCCAATGAATCTCTGCAGTTGTTCAACAGTGGCCTGATGGCCGACCTGGCGGAGAATATCGTGCACCAGCGCGGCAACTGCGAGGTCGCCACGGCCATGCACCTTCGGATCATCCAGAAAATCTGCTGGTGTGGCAGATATCCGGCGCAACAGGTGTTGCAGATCTGGTCCAATGTTATTCACGCTGAAATCCTTGTCATTGAGTTCACCGGGATTATTCCGCGTTAAATTTGGCTGATGGGAGAGTAACTGAGCGCTGACCATAGTGCCGGTGGGAGAATTCACGGGCAAATTCGAGCAATTGAGCAAGATCTGTCACGGCATAAATCTCCCAACCTTGCTGATCCCGTGCCTTGCGCAGGTCGTTTGCGTAGGTGGCGTTCTGTGTTGTCCATTCGCGATACAGGTTCAGAGCCATGGTGCCGCCGGCACGGCCCTTTTCCAGAGCCATTGCAGCGATATCCCAACCGCTGTTGCCCCGCTCATCCTGATCAAACATGGTGGTGATACCGTCATCGGATATGTGCAGGATATGACAGTCGCGATCCTGGACATCACGCTGGGCAAAGGTGTCGCGCAGTTTGTGAATCGGAAACGCTGTAGCCCCTCCGAAATGGCCGGTTAATATACTCAGAATGCTGTCTTCGTCACGAACGAATCCTGTGGTGGAGATACACTGGTGTTTGCCGCTCCATAACGTGGCTTGCACGCGCGCTCCGCTGCGTAGAGCCGACAGACAGATAACGGCTCCCGCGAGAGCCATATAAGAAATACGTTGCTGCGGGGTTGGCATAGAGCCTGAGCTGTCGACATAGATATCCAGATCCACTGGGCGTGTCGCAGGTTCTGCACTCGCCACCATGCCATACCGGCGTTTCAATGTGGTAATTCCTGGCACTGGCTGTGGTGAATAGCTGAGGCTCTGTAGCCAGTCGATTTCGTCCAGAGCGTCACCCATCTCCCATACATCGAGTCCTTCCATCAGTGGCTCCAGAGTCTGTGGTGCCGCACGTTTAGGAAATGGGATCAGATAGGGTAAAGCGGCTTCGCGGTAGTAGCGGACAGCCAGTTCATGGTCGGTGAGCTTCAGGCCTGCTGCACGCAGAATTTCGCCATATTCGAACGGTTCCCGGCGTTGTCCCCGGCCGGGAATTATCTGTTCATCCCGTGGAGTGTCTGATGCTGCTTCTTCATCGGGTTCAATGCCTGTGATCAGAGGGTCTTCCGACGGGTGTAACTGCGGCACCTTTTCATCATCGTCAAAATCAATCAGACCTGTGGGTTCGCAGTCCTGACTTGCTGATTGAGTATCCATGAGTTGTTGAAGAGCTTTTTCCTGCGCTTCTTTTTCCTGCTCTGCCGCATGCAGATAGGGCAGCAGTAACGCGGCAAATCGCGCTCCACCGGTCAACCAGTCATTGGCGTACACCCGCACCAGACGCGCTCCCAGCCACGCATGAGTATTGAACAGACTGTCTTCGACCATTACGCCGAGCGCACCGCGATCAAGTTGCCATAAAACTTCGTAAATCCGCAGGTAGAGGGCCCATACTCTTGGCTTCCGTATAGGATCGTCATGATCGACCAGGCGTTGATAGATGGCGTGCATACGCAGCCCGCTTTGTCGTTGCAGGCGATCGTTGATCAGCAGGTCGGTATAGAGGTTCGCCACCATTGGCGCGTGTTGCTCAAGTGTTGGCAGGCCCTGGCGGATTCGTGCCAGCAGTCGATAGTGATCACTGGCGTTGGCCGGAGCTAATACATGGTGGCCGATTTCGTGGGCCAGAACCTCTACTGCATAATCTTCCAGTTTCAGCCTTTCTATGCCTTCGAGATCGACGACCACACTCTGATCGGATAGCCGGATCATGGCGAAACTGCTGGTTAATCCTTCTTTGGCTGCAGTTACGGACGATTGACAGAGGTTAGGATCAGACAAGCGCGTGAATTGACTCCAGACGGCCAGAGCCTGCGGCCATGCTGATTGCCAACGTTCCAACAGTGAAAGGGGCTTTGCAGATCCAGTCATAATAAGGGCACGATACTGATGGAAAAACTGTAGGGCGAAGTCAGTGCAGCAGTGTATGCATTCCAGGCCAGTTGTAACCCATCGGCAGGTAGCGGAATGACAATCGAAGAATTCGCATAGATCAGAGTATTGGCACTTAGCTTGGGTGATCTGCCTTCCCTTGCCGCATGTCCGGCACTGACAAATTCAGCTAGGGTCGCCGGTAGCAATACAGCACCAAAGCCATCGGCGATCAGCTGGAAACAACGGTCGCTGCTTTTGACGATAAAGCCATCGTTGGTTGCACGTACTTCGGGTGGCTCTGCAAACTGTCCTCCAAGCCCGGTGAACGCGCCTACCTCAAGAGCCTTGTCTGAGCGCGCTATCAGCCAGGGATTCTGTTCTGCAAGTCGCAGTTGTTCCTGCACGTCACGCTCTGGCGCCAAATCAAGCAGCGTGCAACCGATATGTGGAAGACGTGCTGCCGCTTGTAATGCAGGCAAGCGGAAGTGAGCTGCACCAGCGCGCCAGGCCGCGAGCACTCCGAGTTGCAGCAGATCATCGGGAGCGGTAAGGCTACTACCGTATTTTTTGAGTAGTTCCAGCCATTGATTAGGGCGGGCAGCGGGCAGAGCTTCGAGATTGAGCAGTGCATTGCACAAGGCGCTGATCAATCTCGAAGGGCGGTCAGCCATAGCCGATGTCAGGGTTGGTAGGGTGTCTTGCCATAACGCTGCGAGTAACTTCCCCCGGGGGTGAGCGCCTGTCAGTTCGCGGCCCACGAGATCCAGCGCAATGTCGAACGCCGAGCTGGCAAAAGCACCGCGGTTTGCCGCGTCGATACTGACGATCACCGGATCGACGCACTCTTGCAGAAACAGGCTGAATACATCGGTATTAAAACCGCGGTAGCGGTGGCGAGCTTCGGCGACCCGGGCATTAAACTGCGGCCTGCCAGCACGCAGCAGTTCAGCAAATTCGGTAGAAATACTCATCGTCGCAACTGCAGCCAATGCAGATAATTGGTGTAACGCTGGTGCAGATATTTCAGTTTGAGTAAGTCATCGTAGATATGGCCATAGAGCTTCCGGCCTTTACACCATTCTCCGACCAGTCGCTCGATTCTGCCTATTCTTGTCCGGACTTCACTTTCCGTGAGCCCATCTAACCCAGCAGAAAACTCGAGATCAAGTTGTTGCACCGGATCATCGTGATCCAGGCCCAGACGTTCAAATTCTGCATTGGAGAGATCAAACAGATGGCGTAGCCAGCTTATGCTGTCTGAACGGAAGGCGGCATTTTGAGGTAACGCGAAAAACGGTGCATCCAGGTCGGGCGTCAATTTGTCGTTCAAAACGAACGGCAGAATCTGACGCAGATCTTCGAGCTCGACAGAGGTGTTGCCGCGGAAATAGGCCAGCGACTTAGCGTAAATAATAAGCGTCATCAGATTGCGCACCGACAGGCCATTCAGGGTCTGGCAGCCGAGGTCTTTGAGACGGTCACGACCGTTATCGGCCGCGACCAGTTGTGCCCAATCGATGGCCGCTAATCGGGCAGTGTCTTTGGTCATGTACTCGAACTGAGCACCGGCGGCTTCTGACAATTCAAACTGACTGGAGAAAAACTCCAGACGGCGGCGCAGCGGTGGCGGCAGTTCGATCTTAAGAATATCCGCGTTCATCTGATCAATTTCGGCTTCAGTGAACACAATGTCTTTCGGAACCACTTCTTCTGGTCGCAATCCTTCTTCTATTCGCACCAGTAGTTCGCCAAGAAAGCGTGGATTGAACGCCAGTGCCTGTACTATCACATCAATACGGTCGCGCAGTGCCTCAATTACCTGATAGGTGCCGCCACCCTGATCGTCATTTGCGGTTAGATACCAGGCGGAATCCGGGCATTCGAAAACATGGTTCAGCACTTCGGCGTAGTTGTCGCCCATGACCGTTAGCAGTGCGCTCTGAGTGCGGGTTGGGATGCGGTTATATTCGTCGATGATCTTGACCCGCATGCCCAGCCAGTTGCGCCAGGCTATACGGATGTCTTCCATACGCTGGGCACCGACGAGATCCGCGGGTAGAGGATTTCCCAGCAGATCCGCGATCGTCATTTGTGGATGGCCGTGCTGCATGGCCCTGCGTACTTCTTTTACCGGGTATCCGGCGAGTACGCCCATGAGAATGGCACTGGCTGTTTTACCGCGCCCCGGACCGCCGACAAACAAACACTTACGCCGGGTAGCGAAGGTAAGCAGAGGGAGTAACACGTAACTTGAATAGCTCTGTGCTGACGGCAGTGTAAGGCGTCTTTTGCTGTCACCGACAATGAAACTCTGTGGTGGAGTGAGGTTATATTCAATGTCGTAGTGCGGACTGATGATCGCACTGTTCACAATCCAGAAATACGCCTGACGCAGCTTCTCATCCAGAGCGATGGCAGCTGGTGCCGGATCAAACTCGGATTGCAAAGGGCCCTGATAGAGATCCGCCACATCAAACTGCTTCGGTTGGGTGACTCGTTGCGGATTGGTGGGGGCAGCAGAAACGCGTTGGAAAATTTTGAAAGGCATCAACTATCCCTTTTGCGGTACTGTATTCGCATTTTCTTTTAAACAAGGATGATGCGTCAGCTCGCTTAGATTCGCAATTGGGCCGGAGAGTTATTGGGGCTGCATCGAGATATTTAAATTAAAAATTATCATCAAGTTTGACTCGTCAGGTTCTATTCATTTGCTAGATTTCATAAATATAATCAAGAAAATAAAAAGCCCCTGATGCGAGTTCTATGGGGGATTGCACTCGGTATATCAATGTACCTCGCCCTTCGGGCTGCTTCGCAGTGCAAAACGGCTGTCCAGCCTTTTTTGGAACCCAACTGTGGCAGGTGCAGAATCCCCGCTTCAGCAAGTAAAAAAGGCCCGGCGCTTTCGCGTCGGGCCTTCTCTATTTGTATGGTGGAGATGGCGGGATTTGAACCCGCGTCCGCCAATCCTCCACTAGAGGATCTACATGCTTAGCCGTCTCTATTGATTTAGTTCGTCACGGGCCGAGGGGCAGGCCGTTCAGAACGAGCTCGATTAAGTTTAACTCTTTGGCTACGAGCGAAGCCTCCAAGCGATCCTATAAGACGTCGCCCTCGTCCCCCGGCTATAGGAACCCGAGTTCGGAGGTAAGCGGGCTTAAGCCGCTAGTGCGTAAGTTTCGTCGTTTGCGACTATAACTATGTATAACGTTTATTTACGAGATCGCTATACACTCTCGGCATGCACCCATAGCTTTGTAATCAACGTCGAATCCTAATCATCCCCGAATTCGTCGCCTGACAACGTGCTCAGGTCTTAGTGTCTTATATGAGGACAAACCGGTGTTTTTCAACCCCTGCCTGTCCGCAAACAAGATAGGTGAGCTTACCACAGTTTCCTGACGGCTGTCAGCGGGTGGTGTGCTTCATGATCCGTTCTTTTTGTTTGGCCCAGTCGCGGTCTTTGGATGCATCGCGCTTATCGTGGCTTTGCTTACCTTTGGCCAGAGCAATTTCTGCTTTGACGTTGGGGCCTTTCCAGTAAATCGCAGTGCAGACGCAGGTGTAGCCTTTGGCCTGAATTTTCTGGTTCAGACGGTCGATTTCACGACGATGCATCAGCAGCTTACGTTCGCGCCGTGGCTCGGTAACGATATGCGTTGAGGCTTGTTTCAGCGGAGTGATCAATGCGCCGCTCAACCAGGCTTCGCCTTTGTGCATGACGATATAGGAATCAACCAGCTGACATTTGCCTTCGCGCAGTGCTTTTACTTCCCAACCGGTCAGCACCAGTCCGACTTCCAGTTTGTCTTCCAGGAAGTAATCGTGACGGGCTTTTTTGTTGAGGGCGATCGTGCCGCCATTCGTTTTGGGTTTTTTCTTGGTGCTCATGATCGCGAGTATAACTGACGAAGTGTAGAAAAGGCAGTAGCTGTCGTGTGGCTTTGGGTTGAGGCGAACGAGCAAATCCCGGACAATACGCCGAAATGAGGATTGGGTAAAAAGAACGATGAGCGCAGACAAACGCGGAATGCACGGGATTTGGGGTAATCGCTGGACATTTATTCTTGCCGCAACCGGATCAGCTGTAGGCCTGGGGAATATCTGGAAGTTTCCTTATATGGCAGGCGAGAATGGTGGTGGTGCCTTTGTATTGATGTACCTCCTTTGTATTCTGAGTGTCGGTATACCGGTGATGATGGCCGAGGTATTGCTGGGTCGCAAAGGTCGTATGAGTCCGATTAATACGATGCGGGAAATGACCAATAAAGAGAATGCTCCACATGCCTTTCGCGGCATCGGCTGGATGGGTGCCGTTGCGGGTTTCTTTATTCTGTCTTTTTACAGTGTGATTGCCGGGTGGACTCTGGCGTATGTGGGGAAAATGGCCAGCGGTGAATTTTCCAGCGCTACGGCAGAAGTTACCGGTGATGTTTTTGGCCAGTTGCTGAGCGATCCCTGGATGCTTACCGGCCTGCATACAATCTTTATTTTGATGACAGGTGCCGTGATTGCCCGTGGGGTTAAACATGGCCTTGAGAATTCTGTCCGTATTCTTATGCCGCTTTTATTCGTGATGCTTGTACTGTTGCTTGGTTACAGCATGACAACACCTGGTTTTTCGCAGGGGTGGAGTTTTTTGTTTAATTTTCAGACAGCGGCGCTTACATCCGATGCACTGGTCTCTGCTTTGGGACATTCCTTTTTTACCCTGAGTTTGGGCATGGGCGCCATCATGGCGTACGGCGCTTACATGCCTGCCAATGCGTCGCTGGGCAAAACCATATTAGCGGTTGGTGTTCTTGATACGCTGGTTGCTCTGACGGCCGGTCTGGTCATCTTCCCTATTGTATTTTCTTATGGGCTGGAACCGGATTCCGGTCCTGGTTTGCTGTTTCAGACCCTGCCTATCGCCTTTGGTAATATGCCGGGCGGAGCAATGATTGGTACGCTGTTTTTCCTGTTGGTACTTATTGCGGCCTGGAGCTCGGCCATTTCAATTGCGGAACCTGCCGTTGCATGGGCGGTTGAACGTGGCTGGGGTCGCCTGCGGTCAACCATCATTGTCTGTGGTTTTGCCTGGTTGCTCGGATTAGGAACGGTGATGTCGTTCAGTGATTGGAGCGGCAAGCAAATTTTTGTGACTGAAACCGTCAGTCATGCCGTGAATGCTGAACTCGTGGCAGAGGACGAAGCCGCGACAGAAGCGGAGGTTGTGAGTACAAAGTTTCATTGGTACGCCGATGTTAACGAGCTGAAAGCTGCAGCGGCCGAGGGTTTCGTTGTTAAGACCGAAGGTAAAACCTTCTTTAATGTGCTTGATTTTCTGACCACCAATCTGATGATGCCGCTTGGCGGATTGCTGATTGCGATCTTTGTTGGCTGGTTTATGACACGGGAATCGGTCGCTGCTGAAGCGCGTGTTAAAAGCCCGGTACTGTTTAATCTCTGGCGGTTTATGGTGCGTTACATTTCACCGGTCGCTATTTTCTTTATCTTTATAGAAGGCCTCGCCTGAGGCTTCGGAGCAGTTGGCGCGAATGACCAGTATTACGCGTAGTGCGTTGGTAATGTATAGCGCTGAGCAGATGTTTGATCTGGTCAATGATGTGCGTCGTTACCCTGAGTTTCTTAATGGCTGTCAGGCGACCGAAGTGCTGGCCGAGGGCGACGATTTTATCGAAGCCCGGCTGACCATCGCCAAGGCCGGGGTGAACCAAAGCTTCAGCACCCGTAACACGTTACAGCGTCCGCTGCGTATGGAAATGCGTTTGGTTGATGGGCCTTTCTCGCACTTTCATGGTGTTTGGCACTTTCAGCCGCTGTCGGACGAAGCCTGTAAGGTTTCATTGGATATGGATTTCAGTGTGGGCAATAAGCTGGCCGGAGTGGCACTGGGAGCGGTTTTTAAACAGGTCGCCAATATGATGGTGGATGCCTTTGTTAAGCGAGCAAAAGAAATTTATGGCTGACATGATTCGCGTTGAAGTGGCTTATGCTTTGCCGCACAAGCAAAAAATCCTCAGTGTTGAGGTAGAGGAAGGCACCAGTATGCTTGATGCTGTGCGCCAGTCGGGTATCGAAGCTGAGTTTCCGGAGCTGGTGCTGGCAGAGGCTAAATTCGGGATTTTTGGTAAAGCTTCACGGGCACCGGAAAGTGATGTGGTGCGTGAAGGTGAGCGTATTGAGATTTATCGACCGTTGCTCATTGATCCTAAGCAGGCGCGGGCTAACCGGGCGGCCAAAGCGCAGAAGTAAGTGTGATACACGCCAGTGAGCACAGACACATAGTATAAAAAAGCCAGGCGCTGCCTGGCTTTTTTATGGCTGAAATGGCTGCTCTCAGATGTCTGTCGGTACGGTATTCACTGACGTTTCTTCTTTTGGCAGCGTTTTCAGTTGATCTTCTTCTTTAAATCCCTGATCGGGCAGGGTGCCGGTATAGTGGGTGTAGTTACCCTGGGCATCAAAGTAGACACTGATGGTATAGTTTTTAATCACTTTATCGCGCTGTTCCAGAGTGTAAAGGTAGTCCCAACGCTGTTGCTCGAATGGATTGCGTACCACAGGATTACCCATAACATACGCCACCTGACGGGCATTCATGCCGGGTTTAAGCTGTTCCAGCATGTCGGCGGTGACGATGTTGCCTTGCTGCACGTTCAATTTGTAGACCCCTGGGAAGACACAGCCGGAAAGGGTTGCAAAACCGAGTAAAAGGGTCAGAATTGAGATTCGCATAATAATAGGTGTTGTCTCTTAGTGCGTTGTAGTTGCATTGTTGTTGCGTTGTGACTTAGACCCGCGATAATACCCGATAATTCAAGTTGCTGTGAAATATTCGAGGAAAGCAATGTCCGATCAGAACGTGGAGTTGCGTAAAGCAGGCCTTAAAGTCACTTTGCCACGAGTGAAAATCCTGAGCATTCTGGAAACCAATATCGACGCTCATATGAGTGCCGAAGATGTTTATAAATCCCTGATTGAAGCGGGTGAAGACGTTGGCTTAGCAACGGTTTACCGGGTTTTAACTCAGTTTGAAAGCGCAGGTCTGGTGACCCGTCATAACTTTGATGGTGGTCATTCTGTGTTTGAACTGGCGCGTGGTGAACACCATGACCATATGGTGAATGTTGATGATGGTACGGTGATCGAATTTACCAATGCGCAGATTGAACGTCTGCAGCATGAAATTGCTGAAGAGCACGGCTTTGATCTGGTTGAGCACAGCCTGGTGCTGTACGTTCGCAAAAAGAAATAAGCCTGTATTGTTGTGCATAAAAAAGCAGCCACTGGCTGCTTTTTTTATGCGTGTCGGTTAGCGCTTCTGTGTGTCAGTATCGCCGTGCTGGCACCTGTCTACCTGACCAGCGCCAACATTTCCTGCGCATGCGCCAGGGTCTGTTTGGTGATATCGACACCGCCCAGCATCCGCGCAATTTCCTCTGAGCGCTGTTTCTCACTCAGTTCACGAAGCTGGGTGTGGGTTGCGCTGTCACCACTGATTTTACTGACCTGATAGTGCTGGTGTGCTTGTGCAGCAACCTGTGGCTGGTGCGTTACACAGAGCACCTGGCTGTCTTTGCCGAGGGTGCGTAACAGGCGGCCGACTCGTTCAGCCGTACCGCCGCCAATGCCCACATCAACTTCATCGAAAATCAGGCTTGGCGTTTCGCTCACCGCTGCGGTAACTACCTGAATCGCCAGACTGATGCGCGCCAGCTCGCCTCCGGAAGCGACTTTGGCCAGCGGGCCACCGGGCATGCCGGGGTTGGTCTGAACAAAAAACGCAATCTGATCAATACCATGCTTATTGCCATGTTCGGCAGTGCCGCTTTCAACCTGCGTAATAAATCGGGCGCGGCCCAGGGCTAAAGCTTCAAAATGAGCTTCGACTTCGCTGTCCATGCGCGCGGCTGCCGTCTGGCGTGCGTTACTTAACTGTTGTGCCAGCGTACTGTATTCGGCTTGCAGTGCCTGCACCTGTTGTTCGAGTTCGGCCAGATCGTCGTCGCTGAGGTTCAGTCCGGCGAGTGCTTCTTCCTGTTCCTGCCAGTAAGCATGTAGTTGTTGCGGCTGAATCTGATGTTTACGCGCCATGCTGTAAAGATCGCTGAGGCGGCTTTCAACCTGCTGTAGCCGATGCGGATTGATATCGACCAGCTCCAGATAATGCTGCAATGAACGCCCGGCTTCTTCCAGCTGGATTTGTGCTTGTTTTAGCAGTTCGCGGGCTTCGTTCAGCAGTGGGTGCTGGTCATCAATGTTATCGAGCCGGGTAATGGCCTGATAGGCCAGTTGGGTTGCCGCCAGTTCGCCATTGTCGTCACCGTAGCAGGCGGCCATCGCGTATTGGCCGTTAAGCAACATATTCTCAGCATTGGCCAAACGCTTGTGTTCGGCTTCCAGCTCTTCGAGTTCGGTTTCGCCCGGTGCCAGCTGGCGCAGCTCTTCGACCTGATAGGTCAGCAGTTGGCGTTGTGCGGTGACTTCGGCGCTTTCTTCCTGCAGCATGGCCAGGCGTTTGGCATGTTGTTGCCATTCGGACCACACCAGAGAAACTTCGGTTGTCTGCAGCTGCAGGCCGCCAAAGGCATCGAGTAGCTGACGCGGGGTGTCTTTTTGCAGCAGACGCTGATGCGCATGCTGGGAGTGAATCTCAATCAGACACTGGCCGATGTCTTTAAGATCGTTAGCGGAGGCTGGGCGGCCATTGATATAGCCGCGTGAGCGTCCCTCGGCGGAAATAATGCGGCGCAGAATAATCAGGTCGTCATCGGTCGGAATATCGCGTTGCTGCAGCCATAGCCGGGCCTGTTCATTCAGTGTGAACGAGGCCGACACCTCCGCCTTCTCGGCACCGTTGCGGACGCAGCCGGCATCGGCCCGTTCGCCCAGAGCAAGCCCCAAGGCATCCAACAAAATGGATTTGCCAGCGCCGGTTTCACCGGTAATAACCGACATGCCGGGTTGCAGTTCGAGTTCCAGTTGGTCGACTAACGCAAACTGGTGAATGGACAGATGAGCCAGCATAGGGATGCTCCGTATCTGAATGGATATACAGTGTTTTTATATACAGTATCTGATTCTGTCAAGAGAATGTTGTTGCTCAGCCCTTGAATCTCATCCATTCGTCCCCCATATAGCGGACAGTTTCGAAAATAGTGACCGAGGAAAGATACATGTCGGAAGAGCAGAAAGTTCAAGAAGAACTCCAGGAGCAACTGGATACTGAAACCCTGGTGGATGCAGCGGATGCCACGGCAACAGATTCTGCTGATGATCAGACTGCCGCACTGGTGGCCGCAGAGCAGGAAGTGGTAAACCTGAAAGAGCAGGTGCTGCGTGTTCAGGCAGAAATGCAGAATGTCCGTCGCCGTGCTGAGCTGGATGTGGAAAAAGCCCACAAATTCGGGGTTGAGAAATTTGCCAACGAAATGCTGGCAACGGTTGATAACCTGGAGCGTGCTCTGGCGGCCGCCGTTGCTGATGATGAATCAACCCGGGCACTGCGCGAAGGTGTGGAAATGACACTGAGTGGTCTGGTCGCGGGTTTGGAAAAATTCAAAGTAGAAAGCGTTGATCCGGTCGGTTCTGCGTTTAACCCTGAATTTCACCAGGCAATGGCAATGGTTGAAAATCCGGATGCCGCACCCAATACCGTGATTGCCGTGATGCAGAAGGGTTACACCTTGCAGGGACGTCTGCTACGTCCGGCAATGGTCGTGGTGAGTAAAGGCGCACCACAAATCGACGAAAACGCCTGATTTTATTCGTGCTGTCCCTGCACTTACTCCCGCAGGGGCTGACGTGAAAATCTGATCCAGACAGATTTTTATTGTTACCGGGGGCCTTGAAAGCCTGTTTCCCGGACTTATATAGAAAGCAACACAAATACAACGGTTAATAGTTCACGCAGCGTAAGCTGCCATGAATGGAGAATTGAAAAATGGGTAAGATTATCGGTATCGACCTGGGCACCACCAACTCCTGTGTGGCAATCCTGGATGGCGACAAAACCAAAGTGATTGAAAACTCTGAAGGCGACCGCACCACACCTTCTGTCGTTGCTTATGCTGACGGCGAAGTACTGGTTGGCCAGTCTGCCAAGCGTCAGGCCGTTACCAACCCAAACAACACGTTGTTTGCGGTTAAGCGTCTGATCGGCCGCCGTTTCAAAGACGCTGTGGTGCAGAAAGATATTTCCATGGTTCCTTACAAAATCATGGAAGCGGATAACGGCGATGCGTGGGTGGAAGTCAAAGGCGAGAGATACGCGCCACCACAAATCTCTGCTGAAATTCTGAAGAAAATGAAGAAAACCGCAGAAGATTATCTGGGCGAGAAAGTAACCGAAGCGGTTATTACCGTACCGGCTTACTTTAACGATTCCCAGCGTCAGGCAACCAAAGACGCCGGTAAAATCGCTGGTCTGGAAGTTAAGCGTATCATCAACGAGCCAACCGCTGCGGCTCTGGCTTATGGTATGGATAAAGAAGGCGGCGACCGCACCATCGCAGTATATGACTTGGGTGGTGGTACCTTCGATATTTCCATTATCGAAGTGGCTGACGTTGACGGTGAAAAACAGTTCGAAGTACTGGCAACCAACGGTGACACTTTCCTTGGTGGTGAAGACTTTGACCTGCGTCTGATCGAATATTTAGCGGCTGAATTCAAGAAAGAAAGCGGCATCGATCTGCACAACGATCCACTGGCTCTGCAGCGTCTGAAAGAAGCCGCAGAAAAAGCCAAGGTTGAGCTGTCTTCTTCTCAGCAGACTGACGTTAACCTGCCGTACATCACGGCCGATGCGACTGGTCCTAAGCACTTAAACGTGAAAGTGACCCGCGCCAAGCTGGAGTCTCTGGTTGAAGAGCTGGTAACCCGCTCGCTGGAGCCTTGCCGTATCGCACTGAAAGATGCCGGCCTGAGCTCTGGTGAAATTGACGAAGTGATTCTGGTGGGCGGTCAGACCCGTATGCCACTGGTGCAGAAGAGCGTTGCTGACTTCTTCGGTAAAGAGCCACGTAAAGACGTGAACCCGGATGAAGCGGTGGCTGTTGGTGCTGCGATTCAGGGCGCGGTTCTGTCCGGTGATGTTAAAGACGTTCTGCTGCTCGACGTAACTCCGCTGACTCTGGGTATTGAAACCATGGGTGGCGTTGCGACTGCGGTTATTGAGAAAAACACCACGATTCCGACCAAGAAATCTCAGGTGTTCTCAACCGCCGATGACAACCAGACTGCGGTAACCATTCACGTGGTTCAGGGCGAGCGTAAGCAGGCGGCGCAGAATAAATCACTGGGTCGTTTTGACCTGGCCGATATTCCGCCGGCACCACGCGGTATGCCACAGATCGAAGTAACCTTCGATATCGACGCCAACGGTATTCTGAACGTGAGCGCGAAAGACAAGGCTACTGGTAAAGAGCAGTCGATCGTCATTAAGGCTTCTTCTGGTCTGAGCGATGAAGAGATCGAAAAAATGGTTGCTGATGCAGAAGCGAATGCGGATGCTGACCGTCAGTTCGAAGAACTGGTGCAGGCACGTAACACCGCCGATGGTCTGATTCACGCAACCAAGAAAACTCTGGAAGACGCGAAAGACAAGGTAACCGATGACGAGAAAACCGCCATCGAAAAAGCCATCGCCGATCTGGAAGCTGTGATCAAAGGCACCGATAAAGAAGAAATCGAAGCCAAGACTCAGGCTCTGACTGAAGCGTCCAGCTCTCTGGCTCAGCGTCTGTATGCCGAGCAGGCTCAGGCCCAGCAGGGTGGTGCGGAAGCTCAGTCCGGTAATCAGGACGATGACGTTGTTGACGCCGAGTTCGAAGAAGTTAAAGACAAGTAATTAACGGCTGCATCAGTCGTTAAGCGGACGCGGCAGTTTTCTTTCGGAAGCTGTCGCGTTTTGCTTTGTTATCACACCTCAGAAACGCCTGTGCGCGTGCTGGGTTTGTTCCTGTCGCCAGCGTTAATCAGCTTGTGGCGGCAGACAAAAAAACAGGTGAAGTATGTCTAAGCGAGATTATTACGAGGTTCTGGGCGTCAGTAAGGACGTCGATGGACCAACACTGAAAAAAGCTTACCGTAAGCTGGCGATGAAATATCACCCGGACCGTAATCCGGACGATAAAGATGCGGATGCCAAATTTAAAGAAGCAACCGAAGCTTACGAAGTGCTGGGCGATGAGCAGAAGCGCCGTGCCTATGACCAGTACGGTCATGCCGGTGTGGATGGTCAGGCTGGCGGCGGCTTTGGCGGTGGCGGTGCTAACTTCAGCGATATTTTCGGTGATGTATTTGGCGATATTTTTGGCGGCGGTGGCCGTGGCCCGCGTGGTGGCCCGCAGCGTGGTTCTGACCTGCGTTACACCATGGAGCTGACACTGGAAGAAGCAGTGCGTGGTGTGGAGAAGAAGATCCGCATTCCAACCCTGACCGCCTGTACTACCTGTGACGGCAGTGGTGCCAAGCCAGGCACCAAACCAAAAACCTGTAATACCTGTCATGGTGCGGGTCAGGTGCGTATGCAGCAGGGCTTCTTCTCGGTGCAGCAGACCTGTCCGAGCTGTCGTGGTCAGGGTACGCAGATCGATGATCCCTGCACCAGCTGTCATGGCCGTGGCGTAAAAGAAGAAACCAAGACCCTGTCGGTGAAAATTCCTGCTGGTGTTGATACCGGCGACCGTATCCGTTTATCCGGTGAAGGTGAAGCGGGAGCCATGGGTGGGCCGGCCGGTGATCTGTATGTGCAGGTCAGTGTGCTGGAGCATAAGCTGTTCCATCGTGATGGCCGTAACCTGTATTGCGAAGTACCGATCAGTATCGTCGATGCGGCACTGGGGGCTGAACTGGAAGTACCAACGCTGGATGGCCGGGTGAAACTGAAAATCCCGGCAGAGACCCAGAGTGGCAAACAGTTCCGTCTGCGCGGTAAAGGTGTGCTGCCGGTGCGCGGTGGCCCGGCGGGTGACCTGCTCTGCCGTGTACAGGTCGAAACACCGGTCAGCCTCAATGCTGAGCAGAAAGATCTGCTGATGAAGTTCCAGGCTTCTCTGACCGGTGAGAAACACTCACCACAGAAGAAGAGCTGGTTTGAAGGCGTGAAGAAGTTCTTTGAAGAAATCTGAGCGGCTTTAAACCCTGCAGGCGCAGCCTTAGGGCTGCGCCTCGCATCTCCTGCCGAATCGCTATATCCTTAGCGCCATTCTGAAATTCTGTCTGGGTATTTTTACATGACACGCATTGCAATTACCGGTGCTGCCGGACGTATGGGGCGGGTGCTGATCGAAGCAGTCCGTAATGCTGACGACGCAGAACTTGGAGCAGCCATCGTTCTGGCTGATGATCCGCTGGCGGGTGTTGATGCCGGTGCTATTGCTGGTTTGGGCGTTACGCTTAATGTTGCTGCGGCAACTTCTGTTGAAGCCGTGCTGGATCAGTTTGATGTGCTGATCGACTTTACCGCACCGGCGGCCACCATGGCCAATATCGAACTGTGCCGTAAGGCTGGTAAAGGTATTGTGATTGGTACCACCGGCCTGACTGACGAACAGAAGGCTGAGATGAAAGCTGCAGCAGCGGATATGAGCATTGTCTTTGCGCCAAATTATTCGGTTGGTGTGAATCTGTGTCTGAATCTGCTGCGCATGGCTGCTTCTGTTATGGGTGAAGACAGCGATATCGAAGTGGTGGAAATGCATCACCGTCACAAAGTCGATGCGCCATCCGGTACCGCATTGCGTATGGGCGAAGTCGTCGCAGAAACCCTCGGCTGGGATTTAAAAGAAGTGGCTGTGTATGGCCGTGAAGGTTACACCGGTGCCCGTCCGCAGAAGCAGATTGGTTTTGAAACCATCCGTGGCGGCGATGTGGTCGGTGATCATACCGTGATGTTTGCTACCGAAGGTGAGCGTGTGGAAGTGACGCACAAAGCACAAAGCCGTATGACCTTTGCCAAAGGTGCAGTGCGTGCCGCTAAGTGGGTCAGCACTCAGCCAAATGGTCTGTACGATATGCAGGATGTATTGGGCTTCTGATACCTTTCTGAATATAAAAAAGCCGCTCAATGAGCGGCTTTTTTATGGCTGGGGGGCAGGCCTCAGGCTTTAACGCCCAGCATATGATCGAAACCTCGCTCGACCATTTTTTCCATGCCGCGCGGTTTGCCGTTCGGATCAAATACCATCGATACCAGCATCTGGGCATTACCAAGCGCCCAGCGGGCACGTTCTTTCGGCGCCAGCCCCTGCTCCAGGATACCTTTCTTGATGCCTTTGTCGATTTGCTTGGCAATCAGCTCCAGTAATTTATTCTGGAATTCCAGATACTGTGGCCAGATTTCATCACGTACCGAAGCGCTCCATTCCAGCCAGACTTTAATGTAATCCGGGTTTTCTTCGCAGGCATTCAGGAATGCTTTAACGTGTGAACGGATGGCTTCCAGAGGGTTGTCTTCTTCTGCGTAAACGGACTCGGCCAGATTCAGCAGAAAGTTTTCTACTTCTTCCAGAACGGCTTCAACCAGAGCTTCGCGGGTTTTAAAGTAATTAAATACCGTTGCTACGGATACTCCACCGATCTCGGCAATCTCTGTATGACCGCCCCGGCCGATTCCGCGGCGGGCAAATACTTCAACAGCATTGGTTAATAATAAGCGCTTACGCTCTTCCGGTTGCAGACGACGACGACCATCTACGGCTACAGGCATGGGGCAGACCTCTTCATTTTGGTTTTAATTGTTGTTGTCCTTATTTTTTGACTTATCAGTCAGATATTTAATTGTTTAAAAATATCTTTAACTGTTAATAAGCCAGGCAGTAGTTTTCCCTCTCAATAGATAACAATGAAATGACTCATTTGATTCTGAGTGAAGTAATATTAAGTGTATATTTGTATGTTACAGAATGTAATCTTATGTAACTCGCTATTTAGTACCAGAGTTATCAGTAAATTTCAGGGGCCTTGTCTGGTGTTGCTGACCTTCGGGGAGTGCTCGTTCTGGCTTGCTTTTGGCTCAGCTTGCAGGTGAGGGATGGGGGAAATACGGAATGCGGCCGGCTGGTGCACTGTTAACGCACAATCCACCACCTTTAATGGACACAAGACCCTGTTTTCAGTATCATTTAGGGTTAGTTTATACACGCACTGCGGTGATCGTTTTTTGTCGCCGGAATCCGCTATCAGTCCATAGCGAGTCATAAGCGGGATGGAGTCAATTTGTCGCCATTCCGCTTTTTTACGACTGCAGATTCTGGTTCTGACCTCCTCCGGCCCGGTGCGGTAGTCTGCAAGTTTATTCTTTGTTCGGGGATTTAGCCTTGTCTACGCCAGCCATTCTAGCTCTTGAGGACGGCAGTATCTTCAAAGGTACCAGCATCGGTGCCGAAGGCCTGTCAGTGGGAGAAGTTGTTTTCAACACCTCCATGACCGGTTATCAGGAGATTCTGACCGACCCTTCCTACGCCAACCAGATCGTCACTCTGACCTATCCACACATTGGTAACTACGGTACCAACAGCGAAGATGAAGAATCCAATGGCATTTATGCCAAAGGTCTGGTGATCCGCGACCTGCCGCTGATCGCATCCAACTTCCGCAGTGAACAGGCACTGGATGTTTACCTGAAAGAGCGCAATGTGCTGGGCATTGCCGATATTGATACCCGCCGCCTGACCCGTATTCTGCGTGAAAAAGGCTCCCTTAATGGCTGCATTCTGGCGGCTGCAGATGCGCATTCTGAAGAGAATGTGGCGAAGGCGCTGGCCGAAGCCAAAGCTTTCCCGGGCCTGAAAGGTATGGATCTGGCGAAAGAAGTGACTGTTAAAGAAGCTTACAGCTGGACTCAGACTGACTGGACGCTGGGCAAGGGTTATGGCGAGCTGAGCGAACCAAAATTCAAAGTCGTGGCGTACGACTTCGGCGTTAAGCGCAATATCCTGCGTCTGCTGGCTGAGCGTGGTTGTGAGCTGACTGTTGTTCCGGCACAGACTCCGGCTTCTGAAGTGCTGGCAATGAATCCGGACGGTGTTTTCCTGTCCAACGGCCCTGGCGATCCGGAGCCTTGTGATTACGCCATCAAAGCGATTCAGGAGATTCTGGAAACCAATATCCCGGTGTTCGGTATCTGTCTGGGTCACCAGCTGCTGGCTCTGGCCTCCGGTGCCAAAACCATGAAGATGGGTCATGGTCACCACGGTGGTAACCACCCGGTGCAGGATCTTGAATCCGGCAAGGTGATGATTACCTCACAGAACCATGGTTTTGCGGTAGAAGAGAGCACGCTGCCAGCCAACCTGAAGGCGACCCATAAGTCGCTGTTCGATGGCACGCTGCAGGGCATCGCCCGCACTGATAAGCCTGCCTTCAGTTTCCAGGGTCACCCGGAAGCCAGTCCTGGCCCGCGCGATGTCGCGCCGTTGTTCGACCACTTTATTGATTTGATTGTTGCTGCCAAGGCCGCCCAATAACAGGACAGACTGAGTTATGCCAAAACGTACTGACATAAAAAGTATTTTGATCATTGGCGCCGGCCCTATCGTTATCGGCCAGGCCTGTGAATTTGACTACTCCGGCGCTCAGGCCTGTAAGGCTCTGCGTGAAGAGGGCTACCGTGTAATTCTGGTGAACTCTAACCCGGCGACCATCATGACCGATCCGTCGATGGCGGATGCAACCTATATCGAGCCGATTACCGTTGAAGCGGTTGCCAAAATCATCGAGAAAGAGCGTCCGGATGCACTGCTGCCAACCATGGGTGGCCAGACCGCACTGAACTGTGCGCTGGGTCTGGAAGCGGCTGGTGTACTGGAAAAATTCGGCGTGGAAATGATCGGTGCAAACGCCGACACCATCGACAAAGCTGAAGACCGTAACCGCTTTGATAAGGCGATGAAAAAGATCGGTCTTGAGTGTCCGCGCGCCGGTATTGCGCACAGTATGGAAGAAGCCCGCGAAGTACAGAAAACTCTGGGCTTCCCGTGCATCATCCGTCCGTCCTTTACCATGGGCGGCACCGGTGGCGGTATTGCTTACAACAAAGAAGAATTCGAAGAAATCTGTACCCGTGGTCTGGACCTGTCGCCAACCAACGAGCTGCTGATCGACGAATCCCTGATCGGCTGGAAAGAATATGAGATGGAAGTTGTGCGTGATAAAAACGACAACTGCATCATCATCTGTTCCATCGAAAACTTTGACGCCATGGGTGTGCACACCGGTGACTCCATCACCGTTGCTCCGGCACAGACCCTGACCGATAAAGAATATCAGATCATGCGTGACGCCTCTTTGGCGGTACTGCGTGAAATCGGTGTGGAAACCGGTGGTTCTAACGTGCAGTTCGGTATGGATCCGAAGACCGGCCGTATGGTCGTGATTGAGATGAACCCGCGTGTATCCCGTTCTTCGGCACTGGCTTCCAAAGCAACCGGTTTCCCGATTGCTAAAGTGGCGGCCAAACTGGCTGTGGGTTACACCCTGGATGAACTGCAGAACGATATTACCGGTGGTCGTACTCCGGCATCGTTTGAGCCGTCGATCGACTACGTGGTTACCAAAATTCCACGTTTCACCTTCGAAAAATTCCCACAAGCCGATGGTCGTCTGACCACGCAGATGAAATCTGTCGGTGAGGTAATGGCGATTGGCCGTACTCAGCAGGAATCTCTGCAGAAAGCACTGCGCGGCCTGGAAGTCGGTTCTACCGGTTTTGATCCGAAAGTGGATCTGAACGACGCCGGCAGCAAAGACAAAATTATCTCTGAACTGCGCGTGCCTGGCGCTGACCGTATCTGGTACGTGGGCGATGCCTTCCGTGCCGGTATGAGCGTTGACGAAATCTATCAGCACTCCGGTATTGATCCGTGGTTCCTGGTGCAGATCGAAGATCTGATCAAAGAAGAAGGCAATGTTGCGCAGAGCAGCCTGACATCAATGGATGCCGACCGCATTTTCCGTCTGAAGCGTAAAGGTTTCTCCGATGCGCGCCTGTCAGCACTGCTGGGCGTGACCGAAAAAACCTTCCGCAAGCAGCGCCAGAAGCTGGGTATCCGTCCGGTGTACAAGCGTGTGGATACCTGTGCGGCTGAATTCGCCACCGATACGGCTTATATGTACTCCACGTACGAAGAAGAGTGTGAAGCGAATCCGTCTGATCGCGAGAAAATCATCGTTCTCGGTGGTGGTCCGAACCGTATTGGTCAGGGTATCGAATTCGATTACTGCTGTGTGCACGCCGCACTGGCAGCGAAAGAAGAAGGTTACGAAGCCATCATGGTTAACTGTAACCCGGAAACCGTTTCTACCGACTACGACACATCCGACCGTCTGTACTTTGAGCCTGTGACTCTGGAAGACGTACTGGAAATCGTTGACCGTGAAAAGCCAAAAGGCGTAATCGTACAGTACGGTGGTCAGACTCCGCTGAAACTGGCCGACGAGCTGGAAGCCGCGGGTGTGCCGATCATCGGTACTTCCCCGGAAGCGATCGACCGTGCCGAAGACCGTGAGCGTTTCCAGCAGATGATCCAGCGTCTGGGTCTGAAGCAGCCGGTTAACGCCACTGTTACTTCGGCTGAAGAAGCGGTAATTAAAGCTGCAGAAATCGGTTACCCGCTGGTGGTTCGTCCATCTTATGTTCTGGGTGGCCGTGCGATGGAAATCGTCAACAACGAAGCCTCGCTGCGTCGTTACATGACTGAAGCGGTAAAAGTATCCAACGATTCTCCGGTACTGCTGGATTACTTCCTCGACCGTGCAGTAGAAGTCGATATCGATGCGATCTGTGACGGTGAGCAGGTTGTTATCGGCGGTATCATGCAGCACATCGAACAGGCCGGTATTCACTCCGGTGACTCCGCCTGTTCTCTGCCGCCATACAGCCTGCCGGCTGATGTTCAGGATGAAATGCGCAAGCAGGTTGCGGCGATGGCGCTGGAGCTGGGCGTTGTTGGCCTGATGAATACGCAGCTGGCATGGCAGGATGGCGAGATCTACGTGATCGAAGTTAACCCACGTGCTTCCCGTACCGTGCCGTTTGTGTCCAAGTGTATTGGTACCTCTCTGGCGGCGGTTGCGGCCAAAGTTATGACCGGCAAAAAACTGTCTGAACTGGGCTTTACCAAGGAAATTATTCCACCGTATTTCTCGGTAAAAGAAGCGGTATTCCCGTTCAATAAATTCCAGGGTGTTGACCCGATTCTTGGGCCGGAAATGAAATCCACTGGTGAAGTAATGGGTGCCGGTAAAACCTTCGGCGAAGCCTTCTTTAAGGCACAGCTGGGTGCCGGTGCCAAACTGCCGGACAGCGGTGTGGCTTTTGTATCGGTACGTGATGCCGATAAAGCCGGTGTGGTTGCCGTTGCTGAAGGTCTGATCGAGCGCGGCTTTAAACTGGTTTCTACCGAAGGTACCTGCAAAGTGCTGCAGGCTGCTGGTGTAGCCGTTGAGCGCGTGAGCAAGGTGACCGAAGGTCGTCCACATATTGTGGATATGATTAAAAATGACGAGATTTCTCTGATTGTGAATACCACCGATGGCCCACAGGCCATTGCAGATTCTGCCGACATCCGTCGCAGCGCGCTGCAGCACAAGGTGTATTACACAACGACTCTGGCCGGTGCTGAAGCCGTGGTTGAAGCGCTGCGTTCAGAGGGTCTGAAAGAAGTTCGTCGTCTGCAGGAACTGCATGCGACCATTTAATGGTCGCATTCAATTAGGGAGTCAGAATATATGCAAAAGTATCCAATGACTGTTGAAGGCGAAGCCTCACTGCGTGAAGAGCTTCAGCGCCTGAAAACAGTTGATCGTCCGCGCGTTATTGCGGCGATTGCAGAGGCGCGTGAGCACGGCGACCTGAAAGAAAACGCTGAATACCACGCCGCCCGCGAACAGCAGGGCTTTATTGAAGGCCGTATTCAGGATATTGAAGGTAAGCTGTCTAATGCTCAGGTTATCGATATTAAAACCATTCCGCATAGCGGAAAGGTTTTGTTCGGTACTACGGTGCGTATCATTAATGTGGATACTGATGCAGAAGTGGAATACCGCATTGTTGGTGAAGACGAAGCGGATATTAAAGCTAACCGTATTTCTATTTCTTCACCGATTGCGCGTGCGCTGATCGGTAAAGAAGAAGGGGATGTGGTTACGGTTCAGATTCCGAGCGGTACCGTTGAGTATGAAATTGACGAAGTAAGACACGCCTGATTTCTGCTTTTCAGTCCATAAAAAAACCGCGCAATGCGCGGTTTTTTTATGCCCTATTGGTAGCTGATCAGGGGCAGGGAATCAGCGGTAAATCATCAAAATCATCAGAGCCATCATCCCGCTCAATCGCACGCATCATTGCCTGCAATTTCTTCTGCGCTTCACGGCGTTTCAGTGCTTTGTTCCAGCGGCGGATCTGAACTTCGTTTTTTAATTCCAGTTCCGGTACCGGAGTTGGTTTGTTGTTGTCATCCATGGCAACCATGGTGAAAAAACAGGTATGAGTATGGCGCACGGTGCGTTGCTTAATATCTTCGGCGACTACTTTAATGCCGATTTCCATCGAGGTGCGACCGGTATAATTTACCGTAGCAAGGCAGGTGATGAGCTCGCCGATCAGAATGGGTTGTTTGAACAGAACGTTATCAACGGAGAGGGTCACGGCATAATGACCGCTGTAACGCATGGCACAGGTGTAGGCAACCTTGTCCAGCAGCTTGAGTAATTCGCCGCCGTGCATATTGCCGGAAAAGTTAGCCATATCCGGAGTGACGAGTACGGTCATCTCGGTTTGTATGATCTGTCCCACAAAGATTCCTCACTGAATGATAAAGCCAGTTTAACGGAAATCGATGCAGAGAGAACGGGGGAATATGTTCAGGATCAGACTCTGTCAACAATGACAGAGTCTGATCACTAATTATTTGAACGGGAGAAGAAAATCAGAAATTTTCGGTGGAGGTGAAAAGCCCTACACGCAGATCTTTGGCGGTGTAAATCTCACGGCCATCAACTTCCATGGATGCGTCGGCAATACCCATCACCAGTTTCTGTTCCATCACGCGCTTGATGTCGATACGGTAAGTCACTTTTTTCGCGGTTGGTAATACCTGGCCACGGAATTTCACTTCGCCACAGCCCAGTGCACGGCCACGGCCAGGGTTACCGCGCCAGCCAAGGAAGAAACCAACCAGCTGCCACATGGCATCCAGGCCCAGACAGCCAGGCATTACCGGGTCAGTTTCAAAGTGGCAGTCAAAAAACCACAGCGATGGATCAATATCCAGTTCGGCAATAATTTCGCCTTTACCGTAAGCACCACCTTCGCTGCTGATGTGCGCGATGCGATCCATCATCAGCATGTTAGGCAGTGGCAGCCGTGCATTGCCTTCACCAAACAGTTCACCGTGGCCGCAGGCCAGCAGTTGTTCACGGTTAAAGGAGTTTGGGTGAGTCATGCAGTTTCCTCTTCTGGTCTTGGTCTTTAGGGTCATTATAAGTATGCCGGTACACTGACATATTTACAGCATGATAGCCAATGAAGGTTTTTTGAATAAAAGGAATTAATGGGTAGTATTTCCGGCGCAGGTTGCGCCGGGAAACTGGTTTCTGATCAGAGTTTTTCGACCAGCAGACTGCCGATGGAATAACCGGCGCCAAAAGAACAGATCAGGCCTTTATCGCCAGCCTTGAAATCATCTTTATAGCGGTGGAAAGCAATCACTGAGCCGGATGACGCTGTGTTGGCAAATTCGTCCAGTACCACTGGTGCTTCATTACCTTCAGGCAGGCGGCCGAGGAGTTTTTTAACGGCAAACAGGTTCATATTAACGTTTGCCTGATGCAGCCACATACGTTTCAGTGAAGAAGCTTCCAGTTGGTTTTCGGTCAGCAGATTTTCAATAAAATTAGTGACCAGAGGCAGCAGTTCTTTGAATACTTTGCGGCCCTGTTGTTTGAAGGCGTAGCGGTTGGCCGGTACGTTTTCAAAGCAATAATCGGCGTAAGAGGCATCGCAACGGATATTATCCGAGTATTGGGTAAATTGTTTGGTGCTCAGAATGCGGAAAGTATGTTCTGACGTTGCCGTCTCGGCAGGCTCCAGAATCGCTGCGGTAGCAACGTCACCAAAAATAAAATGGCTGTCGCGATCTTTGAAATCCAGTCCCGGGGTGGTGAATTCCGGATTTACAAATAACACACATTTGGCGGTGCCGGCTTTTAATGCGGTGTAAGCATTGATCAGACCGAAGGTTGCGGATGAGCAGGCAATGCCCATGTCATAAGCAAAACCTTTAATTCCCAGTTCGCGTTGAATTTCAACCGACATACCCGGGTAGTCACGCTGGCGGAAGGTGCTGGATACAATGATCATATCAATGTCATCAGCGGTTTTACCGGCCTGTTCCATGGCTTCGCGTGCAGCAGCAACACCCATGGTAACCATTTCCGGGGTGGCGCCTTCCTGTGTCATCGGAAATACAGGGTGCATGATGTCCGGGTTGACGATGCCATCTTTGTACATGGCGTAGCGTGCTTTGATACCGGAAGCCTTCTCAATAAATTCGCTGCTGGACAGTGGCAGTGCTTCAGTTTCGCCGCTGGCAATGGCGTCCGCGTGCTCTTCGTTAAAGCGGTTTGCGTAGGCATTGTAGGCTTCTACCAGTTCATCGTTGGTGATGGTAAAAGGCGGGATGAACAGGCCGGAGCCGGAAATTACGATATCGGACATGAGCATTGAAACCTTACTTTTTTCGCTATTATCACCGGAACGGTCCGGTCTTCCAACTCCCCTTTGGTGTAAGCTTGTTAACACAGGTCTGATATGGGCAGTCAGGCCACGGATTTATCTTTCCTCTGCACTTATCCGGAGTATCCGGACGGAGTCATTAACATGGTCCGGCATTATCTGATTTTATTCCGCACGTTCTGGTTGGGTGGGTTATGGGCTTGTGCGTATGTGGTCAGGCCATTGCTGGAACACCGCGGCTTTTTTCCGCAGCACGGTATGGATGTCATGCATGTAATGGTAGGGCTTGGTGCGGTCAGCGGAGGGCTTATTCTGTTGTTGGGGTTATTGTTTCGTGCTCTCAGCTGGCGTCAGTTACCTGTGCAGCTGGTATTGATTATGACGTTTCTGTCACTGGTGTATTTCGCATTCATGCCATGGTGGAAGCTGCAAATGATACTGGTACATGCCATATCACTTTTAGGATTGGTCTGGCTGCTGATTGCGCCGCTAACGGTTATCCGCCGGGATGTTACGCCGGCGGAATGATAAAACGATCAGCGCTTCAGGTTGGACAGCTTTGGATTCGCTTTGGGGTTGCGACGCAGTAACAACGCGGTGTTACCTATCTGTTGCGGCATTTCTGCACCGGTGATGCGCAGAATTTCGGCCAGAACTTCTTTTTTTACATCGCGGTCACCGACCGACACTTTGATTTTGATCAGTTCGTGATCGTTCAGGGCGCGGTTCAGCTCGTCAATAACGCCTTCGGTCAGGCCATTGGCGGCAACGGTGACAATCGGATTCAGTGTGTGGCCGATGGCACGATAGGCCTTTTTCTGTTCGTTTGATAATGCCATATAGGTTCGGAAGCTCTGTAGTTCGGTAGTAAAGTGGTTCGGTGGTAAACTTACCGTTTTATACGGCGTAGACCCTTGGGCTTGTTTCCACGAGTTAAACAGACCCTAGTATACCTGACCTTGGAGCAAGTACCTGCATGGCGCGTTCAAAAACCAGTGCCGATTGGCTGAAAGAGCATGTTGATGACATTTATGTGCAGAAAGCACAACAGGATGGCTACCGCACGCGTGCCAGTTACAAGCTGATTGAACTTGATGAAAAAGACCAGCTCATAAAGCCCGGTATGACCATTATTGACCTGGGGTCGGCCCCGGGTGGCTGGTCACAGGTAGTTGGGCGCAAACTGAATGGCAAAGGCGTTGTTATTGCCTCCGATATTCTGCCTATGGATCCGATTGCTGACGTCGAGTTTATTCAGGGTGACTTCACTGAAGAGGCCGTTTTTAACGAATTGATGGCAATTGTCGATGGCCGCCCTGTGGACCTTGTAATCTCCGATATGGCCCCCAATATGAGTGGAGTAGCCTCCATTGATCAGCCCGGTTCCATGTATTTGGTAGAGCTGGCGCTGGATATGGCGCGACAGGTGTTACGCCCTAACGGTCAGTTTGTCGCCAAAGTGTTCCAGGGTGATGGTTTTGATGAGTACGTAAAGGATGTAAGACAATCCTTTACAAAAGTTTTGATTCGTAAGCCCAAGGCGTCGCGTCCGCGCTCACGTGAGGTTTACGTCGTTGGGAAAGGTTTCCGCGCTTAGCCATTGCTTGCTAAGCTAGACAGTTAAAAGAAGGGAAGTCGGGATGTGGCCCGACTCCGCAGCCAATGAGGTGGTGCCGGGTATGGCGAAGAATTTCATATTATGGGCGGTGATTGCAGCCGTTCTGATGATGGTGTTCAACAATTTCCAGAGTGTGGGCCGGGGTAAGGAGTATTCCTACTCTGAGTTCATTACTGCCGTGGAAAGCGGGCAGGTGGAAAAAGTTACCATCTCTGGTCAGACCATTTCCGGTGTTAACAGCGGTGGCGAAGCTTTTGAAACCATTCTGCCTGTCTATGATGACAAGCTGATGGATACCCTGCTGAATAACCACGTTCAGGTGTTGGGTGAAAAACCAGAGAAACAGGGTTTCTTCACGCAGTTGTTGCTGGCGTCATTGCCGATTCTGATCATCATCGCCGTGTTTATGCTGTTTATGCGTCAGATGCAGGGCGGTGGCGGCGGTAAAGGCGGCCCGATGGCTTTTGGTAAAAGCAAAGCCAAGTTGCTCAGCGAAGATCAGATCAAAACCACGTTTGAAGACGTCGCCGGCTGTGATGAAGCTAAAGAAGATGTAAAAGAACTGGTTGAGTTCTTACGTGACCCGGGCAAATACCAGCGTCTGGGCGGTAAAATTCCACGTGGCGTACTGATGGTTGGTCAGCCGGGTACCGGTAAAACCCTGCTGGCAAAAGCTATTGCCGGTGAAGCGCGTGTGCCTTTCTTCTCCATTTCCGGTTCCGACTTCGTTGAGATGTTCGTCGGTGTTGGCGCATCCCGTGTGCGCGATATGTTTGATCAGGCGAAGAAACAAGCGCCTTGTATCATCTTCATTGACGAAATTGACGCGGTTGGCCGTTCCCGTGGTGTGGGTATCGGCGGTGGTAATGATGAGCGCGAACAGACCCTGAACCAGTTGCTGGTTGAGATGGACGGCTTTGAAGTTAACGATGGCATCATTGTTATTGCTGCAACCAACCGTCCGGATGTACTGGACCCGGCGTTACTGCGTCCTGGTCGTTTTGACCGCCAGGTTGTTGTTGGCCTGCCGGATATCCGTGGTCGTGAGCAGATCCTGAATGTGCATATGCGCAAGGTTCCGGTAGCAGATGATGTGAATGCCTCCATTATTGCCCGTGGCACACCGGGATTTTCTGGTGCTGATCTGGCCAATCTGGTAAACGAAGCAGCACTCTTTGCGGCCCGTTCAAACCGTAATCTGGTCACTATGGAAGAGTTCGAGAAAGCCAAGGATAAGATCCTGATGGGTGCCGAACGTAAGACCATGGTGATGTCTGAAAAAGAAAAGACCAACACGGCTTATCACGAAGCGGGTCATGCTATCGTCGGCCGCTTGGTGCCGGAACATGATCCGGTTTACAAGGTATCGATCATTCCCCGTGGCCGTGCTTTGGGTGTCACCATGTTCCTGCCGGAAGAAGATCGTCATTCCATCAGTAAGCGCGGCATCGAAAGCAATATCTGCTCGCTCTATGGTGGTCGTATCGCTGAAGAAATGACGCTGGGTAAAGACGGTGTGACAACCGGTGCTTCCAACGATATTGAGCGTGCGACCAAATATGCCCGCAACTATGTCACCAAGTGGGGCTTATCGGAAAAACTGGGCGCGCAGTTATATACCGAAGAGGAGCAGAATGGTTATCTGGGTTCTTCCGGTGGCAGTCAGATGTCGCATCTGTCGGATGACACTGCACGTGTTATTGATGCCGAGGTAAAGGGCTTGCTGGATAGCTGCTATCAGCGTGCGGCGAAAATTCTGGAAGAAAACCGCGATAAACTCGAACTGATGAAAGACGCGCTGATGGAATATGAAACTATTGATGCGGATCAGATCGACGATATTATGGCTGGTAAAAAGCCACGTCCGCCAAAGTCCTGGGGGGATAATGGCTCTGGTCCTGCGGCACCGGCAGAAGAAAGCCGCGATATGGCCCGCGATGCCGATGATGATGCGGTGGGCGATCCGGCCGGCGAGCGCAACTGATTCGCTTGGCTTATGCATAACAAAAAGGCGGCGCAAGCCGCCTTTTTGTTTCTGTTCGTATTTTCATTTGTCTACAGGATCTCTGCGTGAAATTTGTTTGCGGTAATCGCCAGCTTGATCTTTCTGTTCCCCGGGTGATGGGGATTCTTAATGTTACTCCTGACTCGTTCTCTGACGGCGGCCGTTTTACTGTGCTGGATAATGCATTACGTCATGCAGAACAGATGCTGAGTGACGGTGCAGCCTTGGTTGATGTCGGTGGTGAGTCGACCCGTCCGGGTGCTGCACCGGTAAGCGAAGCTGAAGAGCTTGAGCGGGTCGTTCCGGTGATTGAAGCCATCGTGCAGCGTCTGGATGTGGCGGTTTCCGTTGATACCAGCAACGCGGAAGTTATTCGCGCAAGCGCTCAGGCAGGTGCTCATCTGATTAATGATGTGCGTGCACTGACAAGGCCTGGAGCGTTGGCGGCTGCAGCGGCTTCTGGTTTGCCTGTATGTCTGATGCATATGAATGGTGAGCCACAGGTGATGCAGGCAGCCCCGCATTATGATCGTCCGATTGAGGATGCAGTGGTTGAGTATCTGGCTCAGCGTATTGCGGCTTGTGAGGCTGCAGGCATTGGCCGGGAGAGGCTGTTGCTGGACCCGGGCTTTGGTTTTGGCAAAACCTTTGAGCATAACTTCCGGCTATTGAACCGGCTGGAGCGTTTGCATGAACTGGGACTGCCTCTGCTGACCGGGTTGTCGCGTAAACGTATGATTGGTGAAGCAACGGGAAATTCGGTTGCGGACGAACGGATTGCAGGAAGCGTGAGCGGTGCCGTGATCTGTGCTTTAAAAGGTGCGAAAATACTCCGCGTACACGACGTAAAACAAACAACAGAAGCATTGCGTGTAGTGATTGCCACACAGAGGGAAGGGCATGTCTAGAAAATATTTCGGCACCGATGGTGTCCGTGGTCGGGTGGGTGCATACCCTATTACCCCGGAGTTTGTTATGAAATTAGGCTGGGCGGCCGGGAAGGTTTTTGCTCAGCAGGGGAAAAGCCGTATTTTAATTGGTAAAGACACCCGTATTTCAGGCTATATGTTTGAGTCCGCACTGGAGGCCGGTTTGTCTTCGGCGGGTGTTGATATTGGTCTGCTGGGGCCTATCCCTACGCCGGGTATTGCTTATCTGACCCGGACATTCCGCGCTCAGGCGGGGATTGTTATCAGCGCCTCGCATAATCCGTATTACGATAACGGCATTAAATTCTTTTCCGGCAATGGCGAAAAACTGCCGGATGAAACCGAGCTGGCAATTGAATCCTGGCTGGATAAACCCATGAGCTGTGTTGAATCTGCTCAGCTGGGTAAAGCGGTGCGTATTAATGATGCCGCCGGCCGTTATATTGAATTCTGCAAAGGCACGGTCAGCTCACTGAATCTGCGTGGTCTGAAAATCGTACTTGATTGTGCTCATGGTGCTACCTATCAGATTGCGCCGGCGGTGTTTGCTGAGCTTGGTGCGACAGTTGTTACTATTGGCGCCAAACCGGATGGTCTGAATATCAACGAAGGCGTTGGTTCTACTGAGCCTGAAGCACTGCAGGCGCGGGTGCTGCAGGAGCAGGCGGATCTTGGTATTGCCTTTGATGGTGATGGTGACCGGGTGATGATGGTAGATCACCGTGGTGAACTGGTTGATGGTGATCAGCTGCTGTTTATTATCGCGACCCACGCCAAAAATCAGGGCCGTCTGAATGGTGGAGTGGTCGGTACGCTGATGAGCAACCTGGGGCTGGAGCTCGGGCTGAAAGATCTGGGTGTCGATTTTCTGCGTGCCAAAGTCGGTGACCGTTATGTGATGCAGATGCTGAACGAAAACGGCTGGCGCTTCGGTGGAGAATCATCCGGCCATCTGTTGTGTCTGGATGCCAACACGACCGGTGACGGTATTGTTGCCGCATTGCAGGTGCTGCAGGCACTGAAAGACAGTGGCACCTCTCTGCATGAATGGCAGAAACGCATGAGTAAAATGCCGCAGGTAATGATTAATGTGCAACGCAGCCGTCAGGCTGATGTGATGAGTCTGCCGGAAATTATTCAGGCTATTGCTGCTACCGAAGAAAAGCTCGCCAGTCGCGGTCGTGTCCTGCTGCGTCCGTCGGGCACTGAGCCGGTGGTTCGGGTAATGGTCGAAGGCGAAGACGCGGTACTGGTACAGACACTGGCTGAAGAGTTGGCTGCAGTGGTTGAACAGGCCCTGGCATAAGTCTGCTGAATTGCCCGGCGGGCGTGCTGTTGCTTGTCTCGCCGGGGCTTCTTAGATAGTATCTGCGCTCTTTGAATTTAGGGAGACGTCATGCGTCGTTTGTTGGTTGCCGGAAACTGGAAGATGAATGCCTCTGTGGCGATGACCCAGAGTCTGTTGTCGGAACTCCGCGCCGCTCAGATTGACCAGTGTGATGTTGCGGTATTTCCGCCGTTTCCTTATCTGACACAGGCTGGCGAACTGTTGTCAGGCAGTGACATCGCTTTGGGTGCGCAGAACTGTGCAGCTGAAGAGTCCGGTGCTTTTACCGGCGAAGTTTCCGCGCCGATGCTGGCCGATGTAGGCTGCGCCATGGCGCTGGTCGGTCACTCAGAGCGCCGCACTTTATATGGTGAGACTGACGACACCGTGCTGGCCAAAACCCGGCAGCTGCTGGACAACAGCATGACGGCGGTTGTCTGTGTCGGTGAAACGCTGGCTGAGCGTCAGGCGGGTCAGGCCGAGGCTGTGGTAGCTCAGCAGCTGAAGCTGTTACTGGAGCAACTGAATACTGCTCAGTGGCAACATATCATTCTTGCCTATGAGCCGGTGTGGGCCATCGGTACGGGTGAAACCGCTACGCCGGAACAGGCGCAGGCGATTCATGCGTTTATCCGTTCGCAGCTGCAGGTGCTGGGTGCGGACGTCGCACAGGCGACACGAATTTTGTATGGCGGCAGCGTAAAAGCTGCTAATGCTGCGGAGCTTTTTTCGCAGCCTGATATTGATGGTGGTCTGGTCGGCGGTGCATCGCTCGACGCCACTGAATTTCTGGGTATTTGTCGGGCATAAGGTAAATTATGGAATCCATTATTCTGATCGTTCATATCGTGCTGGCTCTTGGCATCATTGGTTTTGTGATGTTGCAGCAGGGTAAAGGTGCCGACGCCGGCGCATCATTCGGTAGCGGTGCTTCCCAGACTGTCTTTGGCAGCAGTGGCTCAGGTAACTTCCTCAGTCGTACCACCGCAATTCTGGCGACATTATTCTTCGTAACCAGTCTTGGTCTGGGTATTTATGCCAAGCAAAAAGCTGAAGGTTTCACTGATTTAGGAATTCCTAGTCAGGAAGTGATTGAAAAGCTTGAGAAAGATACCCCACTTGTGGAAGAATACGCGCCTTCCTCTGATGCTCCTGAACTGGATGCATCAACCTCTGATGAACCTGCCGTGGAAACCACTGGCAATTAAGGTAAATCAGTTTTAGTGCGGATGTGGTGGAATTGGTAGACACGCCATCTTGAGGGGGTGGTGAGCCTAGCTCGTGCGAGTTCGAGTCTCGCCATCCGCACCAATTTATTCCGGGAAAGCGAACATGGTTCGCTTTTTCTGTTTAAAGCGCCTATAATGCGCGTGCTTTTAGAGAGCACTACTAAAAAGCCCCTCGAGTCAGGGGCTTTTTAGTAGTTGCTTTTCAGAAGCGATTCACGCCGGCAATGCCATGTGTGAGTCTCACAGGAATCTGCGGTAAACGTGGATTCCGGTCTGCATAAAGCAGTAGCGGACTGGGCACAACGTTGCCCAGTTTTTGTTTGTGGTGGGGGTAGTTTTTGGCAAAAGATACGCAATTAGCAGAGCTGTTGGCACCGGTAGTGGAATCCATGGGGTTTACCTATTGGGGGCTGGAGTTTATTTCCCAGGGACGTCATTCCCTGTTGCGTGTTTTCATCGACCATGCCGATGGCATTCTTGTCGACCATTGTGCGGAAGTCAGCCGACAGCTGGGCGCCGTACTCGATGTAGAAGATCCGATCGCGCAGGATTACACGCTGGAAGTTTCGTCCCCGGGGATGGATCGTCCGCTATTCACACTCGAACAATTCCAACAATATGCCGGCCACATTATTGATGTGCGTCTGCGTATGCCCTTTGAAGGGCGCCGAAAATACAAAGGCCAGTTAATTGGTGTCGAGCAGCAAGATGTCGTACTCGTCGTTGACGATCACGAATATTTACTGCCGATTGAACTGATTGATAAAGCCAATGTTGTTCCACAATTCAAGGACTAAGGTTGCAGAGCGAGGCTAGAAGATGAGCAAAGAAATTCTCCTGGTCGCGGAAGCGGTATCCAACGAAAAGGGCGTTTCAAAAGAAATTATTTTTGAAGCAATTGAGTCAGCCCTGGCAGCGGCCGCCAAGAAGCGCTACGAAGATGAAGAAGCCACTATCCGTGTGGATATTGACCGTAAAACCGGTGATTACCAAACCTTCCGCAGTTGGTTGGTGGTCAGCAATGATGTGGTTCCGGGGCTGGGCGATGAGCTGACCCTGCAGGAAGCCCACGAAATCGATACCAATCTGCAACCTGGCGACACTTACGAAATCGAAATCGACAATCCTGACTTCGGCCGTATCGCCGCTCAGGCTGCGAAGCAGATTATCGTACAGAAAGTCCGCGAAGCAGAACGTGCGCAGATTGTTGATCAGTACCAGCACCGCGTTGGTGAGCTGATTAACGGTACTGTTAAAAAAGTGACACGCGATAACGTTATCGTCGATCTGGGTAATAACGCTGAAGGTCTGCTGCCGAAAGATCAGCTGATTGGTCGCGAAATTATGCGTATGGGTGATCGTGTGCGTGCCATCCTGCATGCCGTACGTCCGGAAAACCGTGGTCCGCAGCTGATGCTGAGCCGCACCATTCCGGAAATGCTGATCGAACTGTTCCGCATTGAAGTACCGGAAATTGCCGAAGAAGTTATCGAAATTAAAGGTGCGGCCCGTGATCCGGGTTCCCGTGCAAAAATTGCGGTAAAAACCAACGACAAACGTATCGACCCGGTTGGTGCTTGTGTGGGTATGCGCGGTGCGCGTGTTCAGGCAGTGACCAACGAACTGGGTGGAAACGAGCGTATCGACATCGTGCTGTGGGATGACAATCCGGCACAGCTGGTGATTAACGCCATGGCTCCGGCTGATGTTGCGTCGATCATTATGGATGAAGAAACCAACACTATGGATGTTGCTGTTGCCTCCGACAATCTGGCCCAGGCCATTGGTCGTGGCGGTCAGAACGTACGTCTGGCTTCCGAGCTTACCGGCTGGGAAATCAACGTGATGACCGAAGAAGAAGCATCCGAGAAACAGAATGAAGAAGCCTCCGGCTTTATCGAAGGATTTATGAAATCCCTCGATCTGGACGAAGACTTCGCCACCCTGCTGGTTGAAGAAGGTTTCACCACGCTGGAAGAAGTGGCTTACGTGCCAATGGAAGAGATGCTGAGCATCGACGGTCTGGATGAAGAAGTGGTTACCGAACTGCGCAACCGCGCTAAAGACGTACTGCTGACTCAGGCCATTGCTTCCGAAGAAAAACTGGAAAATTCCCAGCCGGCGGACGATCTGCTGAACATGGAAGGAATGGAGAAACACCTGGCACTGGTTCTGGCAAGTAAAGGCATTTGTACGATGGAAGATCTGGCCGAGCAATCCATCGATGACCTGTTGGACATTGAACAGATGACTGAAGAAAAAGCGGCGGAATTGATTATGACCGCACGCAAGCCCTGGTTTGAGGGCAACGACTAACCACTGCTCGGCATAGGAGAAACGTATGGCAGATGTAACAGTTAAAGAACTCGCCGACGTGGTAGGGACAAGCGTTGAGCGCTTATTGTCCCAAATGAAAGAAGCGGGGTTGCCACAAACCGCAGCCAGTCAGTCTGTTTCTGATGATCAGAAACAGTCTTTGCTGCTTTTTCTGAAGAAAAGCCATGGTGAAGCAGCGGCAACGCCGAACAAAATTACGCTGAAGCGTAAAGTCACCACGACCCTGAAAACGGGTCAGGGTGGCAAGAAAGCCGTCGCCATTGAAGTTCGTAAAAAACGCACGTATGTAAAACGCGAAGAGCTGGATCTGGAAGCTGAAAAAGCGAAAGAAGAAGCTGCACGTGTTGAAGCCGCCGCTCCGGTTGCTGCAGAAGCTCCTGCCGCTCCGGTTGCAGAAGAAGCTCCGGCAGCCGTTGTTGCTGAGGCCCCTGCCGCAGCAGAAGCGCCGGCCGCAGACGCTGCTGTTGCTGAAAAGCCAGCCGCTAATGCCAAGCCTGCCGCTAAGGCCAAGCCTGCTACCGTCGAAGAAGACGCAGCACAGAAGCGTGCTGAAGCTGAAGCTGCTCAGGCTCGTCAGGAAGAAAACCGTAAAAAGTCGAATAAAACCGTCGACAAAAAACGTGTTGATCTGCGTGAAAACAGCCGCTTCACCGATGGTGGTGAAGACGACCGCAACCGTTCACGTCGTGGCGGCAAGGGCAAGATGAAAGGTGGCCGTGGCCGTCAGCAGTCTGCCAATGAGCACGCGTTTACCCGTCCTACCGCGCCTGTTGTTCACGAAGTTGAACTGCCGGAAGCCATTACCGTTGCCGATCTGGCATCGAAAATGGCGGTTAAAGCCGGTGAAGTGATCAAGACCCTGATGAAAATGGGCGTTATGGCGACCATTAACCAGATTCTGGATCAGGACACAGCCACCCTGGTGGTTGAAGAAATGGGTCACAAAGTGACCAAGCTGATTGCCGATAACGCGCTGGAAGTGGCCGTTACCGAATCCGTTTCTTACGAAGGCGATGAACAGCCACGTGCACCGGTGGTTACCGTAATGGGTCACGTTGACCATGGTAAAACCTCGCTGCTCGACTATATCCGTCGTACCCGCGTGGTATCCGGTGAGGCCGGTGGTATCACTCAGCACATCGGTGCTTACCACGTAGAAACCGATCACGGCATGGTGTCCTTCCTGGATACTCCGGGACACGCCGCGTTTACTTCGATGCGTGCCCGTGGTGCTCAATCTACCGACGTTGTCATCCTGGTGGTGGCTGCGGATGATGGTGTGATGCCGCAAACCGAAGAAGCCATCCAGCACGCGAAAGCCGCTGATGTGCCGATCGTGGTTGCCATCAACAAAATGGATAAAGAAGCCGCCGACCCTGAGCGTGTGAAGAGCGAACTGTCCGCCCGTGACGTACTGCCGGAAGACTGGGGCGGTACCGTTCCGTTTATCCCGGTATCTGCGCACACCGGTCAGGGTATTGATGATCTGCTTGAAGCGGTTCTGCTGCAGGCTGAAATTCTGGAGCTTAAAGCGCACTTCACCGGTCCTGGTCAGGGCGTTGTGGTTGAGTCCCGTCTGGATAAAGGACGTGGTCCGGTTGCAACCCTGCTGGTACAGAACGGCACGCTGAAAAAAGGCGACATCGTTCTGGCGGGTACCTGTTACGGTCGCGCCCGTGCACTGCTGGATGAAAATGGTCAGCAGGTGAACGATGCTGGTCCGTCCATTCCGGTTGAGATTCTCGGCCTGAACGGTACACCGGAAGCCGGTGACAACTTCATGGTTGTTGAAAGCGAGAAGAAAGCCCGTGAAGTGGCTGAATTCCGTGAAAACAAAATGAAAGAACTGGTACAGCAGCGTCAGCAGGCAGCCAAACTGGATGCTCTGTTCAGCGGTATGGGTGAAGGTCAGGTTGCTAACCTCAACGTGGTTGTTAAAACCGACGTGCGTGGTTCGCTGGAAGCCATTGTGGCCTCCCTGCAGAAACTGGCGACCGACGAAGTACGCGTAAACGTCGTATCTTCCGGTGTTGGTGGTATCACCGAAACTGACGCGACCCTGGCGGTTGCCTCCGGTGCGGTTATGTTCGGCTTCAACGTTCGTGCGGATAACGCAGCGAAGAAAGTGGTCGAGAATAACGGCGTGGATATGCGCTACTACAGCGTGATTTACGATCTGCTGGACGACGTTAAACAGGCCATGGCTGGTCTGCTGGCGCCGGAACTGCGTGAAGAAATCACCGGTATTGCTGAAGTCCGTGATGTCTTCAACTCACCGAAATTCGGCCAGATTGCCGGCTGTATGGTGATTGATGGTGTTGTCTACCGTCACAAGAAGATTCGCGTACTGCGCGACAACGTTGTGGTCTATGAAGGCGAGCTGGAATCCCTGCGCCGCTTCAAAGATGACGTTGCCGAAGTACGTCAGGGTATGGAATGTGGTATCGGTGTGAAGAACTATCAGGACGTCCGTCCGGGCGACCAGATCGAAGTGTTCGATGTACGTGAAATTGCCCGTACACTCTGATCTGCACCAGCACCTGTAACGGGCCTTCGGGCCCCGACAGCAAAGCCCGGCTCCGTGTCGGGCTTTGCTGTCTCTGACAGACCAGCGTCAGAGCTGTACACATGCCTGACGCTGGGTAACAGAGGATTTAAATATGCCAAAAGATTACAGCCGTACCTCGCGCCTGGGTGAACAGATTCAGCGCGACCTGGCTCATATGATTCAGTTTGAGATGAAAGACCCGCGTCTGGGTATGGTCACACTGAACTACGTAAAAGTTGCCAAAGACCTGGGCTATGCCGACATCTACTTCACCGTGATGGGCGCCAAAGGCGAAACCGATGCCGAAATCCGCAAACAGACTTCAGCCATTCTGAACGATGCCGCCGGTTACCTGCGTAACGAACTGGCGCGTATTATGCGCACCCGCATTACGCCGCACCTGCGTTTTCATTACGATGAGAGCATGGATCGTGGTCACCATCTGACCGGCCTGATCAAGAAAGCGCTGGAAGAAGATAAAGCCCATCATCAGGATGATGCCGACTCATCTGACAATCAGGGCTGATACATGGCGCGTGGAAAAAAAGGCCGTGCGGTCAGCGGCATTCTGGTGGTCAATAAGCCGCTGGGACTGTCTTCCAATCAGGTGCTGCAACGGGTGAAATTTCTGTTCGGCGCCCAGAAAGCCGGGCATACCGGCGCGCTGGACCCGCTGGCAACCGGCGTACTGCCGATCTGCCTGGGCGAGGCCACCAAGTTTTCACAGCTGTTGCTGGAGTCTGACAAAGGCTACGACACCACCGCGCTGCTGGGCGAAATCCGCTCCAGTGGTGACGGCGAAGGCGAGGTGATTGCGACCGCCGAAGTGCCGCCGCTGACCCATGCTGAAGTGGAAGCGGTGCTCGATCGCTTCCGTGGCGCTGTCGAGCAGGTGCCGCCGATGTTTTCAGCGCTGAAGCTCGATGGCAAGCCGCTGTATGAGCTGGCACGTCAGGGTATGAGTGAAGAAGATATCCGTGCGGTCGCTGAGAAAAAGCGCCGTATCATCACCATCTATGAACTGCTGCTGCGCCAGCAGCGCGCCACCGAGCTGGATCTGTCGGTGCGCTGCTCGAAAGGCACCTATATCCGCACACTGGTGGAAGATATCGGTCAGGCGATTGGTTGCGGCGCTTATGTCAGTAAGCTGCACCGTACTCTCTGCGGGCCTTACCACGCCGGGCAGATGGTCACGCTGGAGCAGGTGCAGGACGCGGCCGAGCAGGGGCATGACGCACTGGATGCGTTACTGCTGCCGACCGAAACCGCTTTGCCTGACTGGCCGGAAGTGGCTCTGACACTGGCGGAAGCGGATAAAATCCTGCATGGACAGCCAGTCAGTACTGGCCTGCCCGCCAGTCCTTCTGTACAATTGTGGGCCGTTGAATCAGGCGTCCGGCAATTGCTTGGCATTGGCCGCATTGAAGAAGGCAAGGTAAAACCACAGCGTTTGCTGCAGGTAACTCTGCCCTAACCGGAAGTTTTGCTTCAACCGTCGCCATCAGGCGGCACGCATCTCACTGTTAATGTGCACGGTGACGATGATCATATAATCCCGGACTTCTACAGATGTCCGCGCACATTCATGGAGTAAGTAAAGATGGCATTAACTGCTGCTACTAAAGCTGAGATTGTAAAAGAGTATCAAACTGCTGAAGGCGATACCGGTTCTCCTGAAGTTCAGGTTGCACTGCTGACCCACAACATCGTTGGTCTGCAGAGCCACTTCAAAGAACACGGTAAAGATCACCACTCACGTCGTGGTCTGATCCGCATGGTTAACCAGCGTCGTAAGCTGCTGGATTACCTGAAGCGTAAAGATGCTGCCCGTTACACCGCACTGATCGGTCGTCTGGGTCTGCGTCGCTAAGATCTCAAGCTTGCAGCAAAAGCCCTACGGGGCTTTTGTTGTATCTGGCCAGTCAGGCTATCCTGTTCTGCTTCTGCGGAATAACAACTACCTGCCAAGCTGTGGTGCCAACCCCACTATTCACAGGAATGTGGTGGTGCTTCTAAATATTGGCTTTGCACACGCATCGTTCTGCTCCGGCAAGACAGCGTCTGTCAGAGCAGAGTTAATATTTAGAAGTACCGGCAGTCAGCAGGTTTATCGGTAAATTTAAGGAAATACGAATACATGAGCACAAAACCTGTTGCTAAGACCAAAACCTTTCAGTTCGGTAACGACACCATCACCCTGGAAACCGGCCGTGTAGCCCGTCAGGCCGATGGCGCAGTACTGGCAACCATGGGTAAAACCCAGGTGCTGGCCACTGTTGTTGCTGCCAAAAGCACTAAACCAGGCCAGGATTTCTTCCCGCTGTCTGTTCACTATCAGGAAAAAATGTACGCCGCCGGCCGTATTCCTGGTGGCTTCCTGAAGCGCGAAAGCCGCCCTTCAGAAAAAGAAACCCTGACTTCCCGTCTGATTGACCGTCCTATTCGTCCGCTGTTTCCGGAAGGTTTCATGAACGAAGTTCAGGTTATCCTGACCGTTATGTCTTCTGAAAAAGAAGTGGACCCGGATATCTGCGCCATGATCGCCACCTCTGCTGCTCTGGCAGTATCCGGTGTGCCGTTCAATGGTCCTATCGGTGGCGCCCGCGTTGGCTTCACTGAAGAAGACGGCTACATGCTGAACCCAACCCAGACCCAGATGCAGGATTCCCTGCTGGACATGGTTGTGGCCGGTACCAAAGACGCTGTGCTGATGGTTGAATCCGAAGCTCAGGAGCTGACCGAAGACGAAATGCTGGGTGCGGTATTGTTCGCCCACACCGGTTTCCAGTCTGCGATCACCGCCATCAACGAGTGGGTTGAAGAGCTGGGTGTACAGAAGTGGGACTGGACTGCAGAAGCCAAAAACACCGCGCTGTACGAAGCGGTTAAAGCCGAAGCGGCCGCTGGTATCGGTGAGGCTTACACCATCTCCGACAAAATGGCTCGCTACGCCCGTCTGGACGAAGTGAAAAAAGCCGCCGTTGAAAAACTGGCTGCTGGCGAAGGCGAAGAAGGTTTCTCCGCTGACGAAATCGCCGAAATGGTTGGCGAGCTGAAGTACGAAGTGGTGCGTAACCGTGTTATCGAAGGCCAGCCACGTATCGACGGTCGTGATAACGACACCGTGCGCCCGCTGACCATTGAAACCGGTGTGCTGAAAACCACTCACGGTTCAGCTATCTTCACCCGTGGTGAGACTCAGGCCATCGTTGTCACCACTCTGGGTTCAACCCGTGATGCGCAGATGATCGACTTCCTGCACGGTGCGAAAGACGATCCGTTCCTGTTCCAGTACAACTTCCCTCCATACTCTGTGGGTGAAGCTGGGCGTCTGGGCGCACCTGGCCGCCGTGAAATCGGTCATGGCCGTTTAGCCCGTCGTGGTATCCAGGCGATGATGCCTAGCCATGATGAATTCCCGTACACCATTCGTGTGGTATCGGAAATCACGGAATCCAATGGTTCTTCTTCCATGGCTTCTGTGTGTGGTGCTTCCCTGTCTCTGATGGACGCCGGTGTACCGATCAAGGCGCCTGTTGCCGGTATCGCCATGGGTCTGATCAAAGAAGGCGACAAGTTTGCCGTTCTGACCGATATCCTGGGTGACGAAGATCACCTCGGCGATATGGACTTTAAAGTGGCCGGTACTGACGAAGGTATCACTGCTCTGCAGATGGATATCAAGATCGAAGGTATCACCGAAGAAATCATGGAAATCGCTCTGGAGAAGGCCAAAGCTGCGCGCTTTACCATCCTTGAGCAGATGAACACCGTGATTGCTGAGCCACGTAAAGAACTGGCGGAAAATGCTCCGACCATGTCTACCATGAAGATCCCGTCTGACAAGATCCGTGACGTGATTGGTAAAGGTGGCGCGACTATCCGTGATATCACCGAGAAGACCGGTGCGTCTATCGACATCAACGACAACGGCGAAATCAAGATCTTCGCTGCTGGCAAAGAAGCATCTGATGCTGCCCGTCAAATGATCGAAGCCATCACTGCTGAAATCGAAGTAGGTACCACCTACACCGGTAAAGTCAGCAAGATCGTTGATTTCGGTGCCTTTATTACCGTTCTGCCTGGTAAAGATGGTCTGCTGCATATCTCCCAGATCAGCGAAGATCGCGTAGAGAACGTGTCTGACTTCCTGACCGAAGGTCAGATCGTTAACGTACACGTTGCCGATGTTGATCCTAAAGGCCGTATCAAGCTGACCATGAAAGGTATTGAGCAGCCTGCTTAATTCTTTCTGAGTTAAAAAAACCGCCCCGGTGCAAGCCGCGGCGGTTTTTTTGTGGCTGTCAGCGACGGAATGATTGATTTAAGGAAGTGTAAAGATTGATCGATTTGTTTAAAATACCGTCCGGTACAGAAGTACTCTCCAGGATAAATAAGAAGGATTATTATTATGACACGGTATATGTCGACCCTGCCGGTTGCAGTCTTTACGTTAGCTCTTACAGCCTGTGGTGGCAGCAGCAGCTCGGGCAGCAGCGATTCAGTTAAAGCAATTGATTACAGCGGCGCTGAAACCCAGGCCCTTCTTTCGACAGATAATCAGGACGATTTTGCTGCTTCCGCCGCAGAAATTCTTTCTGATCGTCTGCAGCGGGGAAGTACCCCCGATGTTTCTTTGCCAATTGGTGTTGTTGCTGAATCCGTTGATGCTGACAGGGTTGCAGAACAGGCAAAGAATGCACTGACGTTTGTTGAAGAAAAGTTAGCCGGTTATGGGTTGAATATTCCCGTTGCAGCGAGCTCTTCTGAAGTCATTAATGGTGACTGTGGTGGTACGCTGAAAGCATCTGGCAACGAAACCAGTGGTTCTATTGTTCTTTCCAATTTCTGTAATTATGACGGTGCTAATACCATTATTCTGAACGGCAAAATGTCGTTTGCTTATAAAGAAACCGCAACGGAAGAAATCGTAACGCTGGAAATGTCCAACTATTCTGTAACAGCTGATGGTGAAACACTGACAATGTCAGGTACCGCTGTTATGACCAATAATAAGTTTAACGACGACAACAGCTTCTATATCAGTGTTCGTGCATCCTTCGGCGGTGAGACGGTTCTGGTTGCAGGACGTGAAGTGTGTGTCAGCGATGTATGTACAGATAGTGACTACGTAGAGGCTGGCAATGGTCAGGTCTACCGTATTGATAATACCGTTGTAACCAGCAACATTAATTCTTACGACGTTAATGCTGTTTTCTTCCATCCTTCTCATGGTTCCGTTGAGCTGTCTGGTGATGACCTGACGCTTTGCAACGATGGTTCCATTGGTTCAGGGGTTATGTATCTGAGCGATGCAGATCAAACTCTTACTGTCACATTCTCAGCCTGTGGCGAGTACAGCGTTGAATTGATGAGCAACAACTTGCTCTGATTCCTTTTGATGGCGAATCATAACCATCATCAAACTCAGAGGACCGGATACCGCTTCGCGGTATCCGGTTTTTTATGTGTATTCCTTATTGCCTCTCCTCAGCTGCTGTCTGCCCACGAAGTTTATTTCCAGGCGGGTACCAGCCGTTGGTTTTATCAGGAATTTTCGCAGGATGGCTCTGAGCTGGATCGGGAGCAGGGTTATCTTCCTGCATTTGAAATCCGGGCAGATCTGAATATATCTGCCCGGTATTCTGTGCTGCTGGAATATGGGCAGCAGCAGAGGGAATTGTCATATATCGGTTATACCCAAACCGGTCAGCCTCACACGACAAAAACCGATGAGGCTCGTCAGCGTTACCGGCTTGGCGGGCAATGGTCTTCAGAACAGGGATTGCAAGCCTCGCTGGCCTGGCAGCAGCATGACTGGCAGCGGCGTATTCAGCCCCATAATACCGTTTCGGGTTTGAACGAATATTATCGCTGGTCCGGGCCGGTTGCTCAGCTCGGTTACCGCTGGGCTTTATCGCGCGGTGAACTTGCTTTGGCTGCGGAAGCCGGATACTGGCAGGATAGTGAGCTGATAGTTGATTTGCGGAATTCAGGGTTTGGTCGCCCGGCTCTTGTACTGCCTGCCGGCTATGAGTATGGGTTATTACTGAGTTATCGTTTTGCTTTGAATGAGATCAGCTTTATACAGCTGGGTCACAGTCAGCGGTATCGTTACTTTCCCCGTAGCAAGGCCACAAAACAGAGTAATGGCCTGAACATCATCAGCCTGCACGAGCCGGAAACGCAGAGTCATGAGCAGGAATACTGGCTGGGTCTGGGTTGGCGTTTCTGAATAATAAAATTATTTTCTGAGCCGAAGCCGGCCAGTTATATTCAATATCATTCCTTTTTTATCTTAAGCACTAATGCTTTAGATTTCGTAAAGAATATACGTTGCTCTGTGTTTCAGTCGTTTAATTACCACTCAGAATCTAAGCCATATTTCTGATATTTATAGACTGAAAATCCGCTCACTGACCCGGATAGATAATGTTCATTGTCATTGTCTTTAAATGATCAATCGCTCCATCCTTTTGGAGGATGTTAGGGGAGCGATATTGGTGTATTTCTAAAGCCCCGTGGTTACCTCTTTATGGTTTTTACCGTAAAGGATTACAAATGGAGCTGTAAATGAAATATATCCTGCCAGGAATACTGACTGTACTTTTCTTTATTAATCCGGTTATCGCGTCGGCTAATGCCAGTGACGCACGGATGGTCGCATTTTTTCCTGTTGAATCTGAAGTCTGTCCTACTGGTTGGAGTGAATATAAACCAGCCAAAGGCTATCTGATTCGTGGCACCGACAATACAAAACTGATCGGAACCCGCAAAGGTGATGCTATTGCTGACGCCAAAGCCCCCCTTCATCGTCATAAAATACAGGCTGATCTCCCTCTGGCAAGAGAAGGGCTGGGTTTAATCAGTGGTCCCCACGCGAGGGTAGACAACAGTAGCGTTAATGTTAATGGCTGGAGTGATACCTCTGACGGTGCGATGCCCTATATCCAGTACCTTATTTGTCAGGAAGACGTTCTCAAAGCCGGAGAACCATCGCAGAGTATTTTCCTCCCGCGCAACACCGTGCAGTGGTTTACCGGCAGCTCTTGTCCTACAGGTTGGGCACTGTATGAACCCTTGATTGGCAATAAAGGACGTACTGCGTTGCCCTTGCCAAGGGATGCAGTGGCAACCAGTGTTGCTGCTGTGGTTGATGAAGACCCGAACTGGGTTAATCATGCGCATAAATTATTTTTTAATATGCCGGGTAAAGAAAACAACATCAGCCTTGAAGTTAACCACACGGATGATCCTTATTTTTTAAACCCCTTTCATAAAACCGATGTGGCCAAGTCATCTCTGCGGGAAATTGAGCGCCTGAGCGATGATGCGGTCCGCACCGATGTTCCCGCAAAATCGTTTGAAATTCTGATGCCCTATGTCTATCTGCGTCCCTGTCATAAAGAAAGCAATACCGTTAATGTGGCTGAACTTCCGGCCGGTATGGGAGTATTTTCAAAGAGCTTTTCCTGCCCAACGGGACTATACAATGTCGCGTCTTCCGCCGGTCGTTTTCTTGTCGGATTGCCTGAGCAAAAGCCGGGTTCAGAAAAACCTCTAAGTGGCACAGCATTCGGAGCTGAGCCATTAAAGTCAGAAGGAAAGCCGGAGCATTTCCACCGAGTTGATATTCCTGTTTCCCTGAATACCTGGGATATGGATACCTCGACTTTTCTGCCCTACAAAGATCATTTGAAGGGACTGAGCAAAGGCTCTTCGAAAGTAGAAGGAAAGACCGAATACGCGTCGATGATTTTCTCTTATGTACAGCTTAAGTTTTGCAAGGTTCAGGAATAAACGGATATTACCCACATAATCAGGGCCTGTTGCAGCAGGCCCCTGCAAGGAGCCAAGCCTATGAATCCCGCACATTCAGTTTATAAATTACCGCTATCTATTAATGCCAGCGTCGATACCATGATGGAGCATCTTGCTATCAAGCGGACTCCGGTAGCTGCCGACTCGCGTAATAAGCTTATTGCTATTCACCGTTCTCAGGATAATGACATTCGCCATAAAACCGATCTTATCGGTGTACGCCAGCAGCCTCATCCGGATTTAAAAAATGCCACTCAGACTATTCTGATGCATTACTTTGAAGATGATACCAGCGCCTCAGGCTGGTCACATGAAGAAACTCCGCTGGAAGACGTTTATGATCCGGGCAGTAAAGAAAAGCTGCTCAGCGGTGTGCGTGAGCTGAGCGGTTTTCATCAGAATGGCATTACCTATTTATTTGTTCAGTATCAGTCACCGTCATCGCAGAACAGCTACAGCGTTAAAATCCTCTGGTCAGTTATGGAGAATGGTCGGCCCGTCTGGCAGGAAAAAAAATGGGATCACAGAGGAGATGATGCACGTTCCGTACTGTCCTCGGTTCGTCAGCTGTCCATTCATCGCCGCAATGACGGACAGCACATTCTGTACGGAGTTACCCGCGGATTTGGCGATCCGGAGTTAGCGCGCGGAGAAGAAGAATTCTTCATGATTATTCCGCGGAAACCGGCTGATCTGTCGGCAATCACTCATCAGGATATTGCCTTTGATACCCTGCACGACAGCGATCATGAAATTCCGAATTGGGATGGTATTGAAAATGCCAGTATCTATCAGCTGGCAACACCATTGGACGGTGAAGCTGATAGTGATGAAAACCGCTACACATTGCTGCGGTTGCGTAACGGGAAAATTGAATTCCACACTACCAGAGTATTACCTGTCAGCCGCTTTTATGCGCAGCCACGTTTAAGTTTTGACCGTGGTTCTGTACTGGTTGACAGTCAGGGTGTCGATTTATCTTCAGCCCGAATTTTTTCTGTTCCTGCCGGACCTGAGGATGCCCTGCTGGTTCATCAGCCTTCTGGTGATCTGGGGATTCTGGAAAACATTCACTCAGCCCAACCGGGTTATCGTTCGCTTCTGCAGGAGGCAGGCCCCGCTGACATTGACCGCTTAAGTATCGGTGTCGTAGGGCATCCGGGGAGCACTGATGCCAGCCTTGCCATTTTTGCGACACCGGCAGGTCAGAATACGCTGTGGCTGTTACGTCTGGATGCCCATGCGTCTCAGAGCTCCTGGGTATGTCTGGGTGATCAGGTCAGCGACATTGCCTGTCCGAGAATTATGCCTGACGGTGCGGAGCTGTTTCAGGTTTCGCCGCAGGCCGGAAAAATAGAGTTCAAGCGTCAGCATCCCCAGACTTACAGCTGGACGACCAATGAGCTTGCCGTAGCCACCACCGATTTAACCGGAGTAACCCCGATAAATGCGCACGTCGTTGATATTGAGGTTACAGATGCGAACTTTATTCCCTGTCCACACCGGGAAATTACATTAACCAGCGATACCCCTGGTCTGCTGTATATCGATGGTGTGACCTATCGCGTGGGACCAAGACTGCCGTTAACTCTTACCAGTAATGGTTATGGTCGTATCCGCGGCGTTATTCCGGCTGATGGTTTAAAAGCGCCGGTATTTACAGTGAATACGGCGGATGCTGCGGCCATCAGGGTTTATCCTAATGGCCGTCTCAGTGAACGTCTTGCCGGTAATGCCAAAGGCTTTAATGTCAGTAAAAGTATTGCCGAGCTTGCTCCGGCGGAGCACCGCACAGCGGTTAATCAGCTGATTAAGAGCTATGGTGATGCAGCCAGCAAGTCTAAGCGGGGAGTGAACTGTGACGGAACGCTGCGGAAACAGTATCGGCTCAGCTCTCAGGGGAATGGTTTGTTTGTCGATGAAACCTCAGCCGGAAATACACTGAGTGCCGTACCGCTGGAGGGGTTTGCCGGAGATATCCTGAATCATATCCGCCAGGGATTTAATGATATTAAGCAAATGGTGGTTCGGGTTTTTGATGCCAGTGTTGAATTCCTGATTCAGACCGGTAATGAAATCCTGAAATTTACCAACAGTGTGTTTGACAGCATCGTAGATGGTTTTGAAGCTCTGGCAGACTTTCTCTCAGAGGTGTTCGAAAAACTGGGCGACGTGGTAAAGGATATAGGGAAAAAGATCCTTGATGCCGTCAGTTTTGTTTTTGGTGGTAAGGATGTCTTTGCTGCCAACGATGCTTTACAAAGTACTATCAAATCCGGATTCATGACAACTTCTTCCAATCTTGTGAAGCTTGGGACGAGGATGAACTCGGAGTATCAAAGGCATATTGACATTATTGATGAACACCTTGATTCATTGATCGATCAGTCGCAAAAAGCAAAAAATGTACGCTCAGCAAGTGCTGAGCAGGGGATGTCTTTTGGCGGGGTTGATATTCCTGCACCTTCAGCTCTGGTTAAAACCAACAGAGCGGGTAGTGACATTATGGGCGGAAATCAGGGTAAGTTTGATGAAGCGAGTCCTGATGTCAGTACAGAGAAAACTGAAGCGGATGTAATCAATAATTTACTGAAGAAACTCCGCTCAAACTATGAAAAAGATGTGGCTGGAGTGATTCGAGACATCGGCGATAAACTCAGCTCGGACAGCTCGTTTCTTGAAAAGCTGAGTTCCATGCCACTGGAGATTATCCGGTTATTAAAAGGCGTTATAAAAACAATCGCTAAGCTTGCAGGAGACGTTCTTGAAGCGGCTGTTAAACTGATTGATATTCTTCTTTCCCGTTTGTTTGAGGCATTTGAAAGTAAAATTGATATTCCGGTTCTGAATACGCTGGTCCAGCTTTGGTCTGGCGATAATGAACGGAAGCTTTCTTACTTTGACATTATTACCTTACCATTTGCTTTTATCGGTACTGCTATCTGGAAAATTGTTTCAGGAAAAGCAATTGTGACATCCGAAATGAACGAGGAATATATACCGTGGGTCGATAACCTTCCTGTGGTAATGGATTTCTCTTCAGTCGGGGGACCCAGGAAGAAAGTTAAACACAGATCGCTTGGTGCTGCCGCTGTTTCTGATGAATCCACAGATCCTTCGGACAGTTTTAAGAATATCTATGGTTTTCTGGAGATAATGGCCGCACTGACTATTATTGCTGCACTTGCCGGTATTCTGGTTGGAATGACGGCCCAGCCTGTTGCAACGGTTGCAGAGATTACCACCACAAGTTCCGGTCCGGCAGGAGTCGTTGTTATGATTATGACACTGATACCGGTATTGCTCGTTCTTACACAGAAAATTGTTACGCTGTTTTATGAAATATATGAGGGAATACGTATTCCATCTGGCGAGTCTGTAAGTGCGGATGAGAAGGCTAAAAATACTGGTCTGGTAATATTGATATTTGCCATTATCGCCGTTGCAATGCTGATCGCTATTATCGGTGTTGTCGTCAAAATAATACTCAAAATACCAGGCTACGTTGTAAATACGATACTGAATGTATTATCGATTATCGCCGGTGTTGGCTTGCTGGGATACGCTGTCTATAACATCGTCGAGCATGCGATTTCCCATGGTAACAATGGCAACGAAGAGCATTTGTGGGGAATTGGCCTTGAAGCTGCTTCGGGGGTTGGCAGCCTGATTTCTATCGCGGCAACGATCTGTGTGATCATTGCCAGTAATCTGATAAAAGGTGAGGTTATTTCCGGAGCTGTTATGACGGCAGTGGCGGTTGGTCTGCAAACGACCTCAACCATTATCTCAAAAGGAGCAACCATTATAGAGGGCGGGCGTACAGCTGAGGCTCTGGCTAAGGGCAGGCCTAAATCAGAAAACTGAGTTCTTTGCGGGGCTCAGTTCAGGCCTGAATATCAATAAAGCGACCGCGACGGGATGTGCCGTCGCTTGCTGAGGTATTCAGGAATGCCTGTATTTCGGGACGCTGCGGATCACTGACCAGACTGCGTGTGCTGATACCGGGACTCTCGCTGTCCTCGTCACGTACAGGCAGATATTCCGCTGTTGCTGTAGTTGTTGCGGTTGTTATGGCTGCTGCTTCAGCGGCGGGGGTACGCGGATTGCTGTCAGCCTGAGTACGGGAACGCTGACTGTCATCCCGGCTGTTAATTCGTGCTGTCTTTTCAACAGCCTCCGCTGCCAGACTGTCCGGCTTTTTCGCCAGGGCAGGTGCAGAAGTGCCAGAAGCCTTCAGCGGACTGACAGGGCTGCTGTTATAGCCAGTTAAGCCGGATGAAGGCAGGATGTTCATGCAGGAAATCTCACAGATTCTGAGCGCGTAAGAGCTACTATAGCGGCAGATTTATGCAGCGTCAGATGTGTGGCTGATTTAATCGGCGGAATATCCTGTCACGATCCCCTGTGAGCGTAGCGCTACCGGATCGTGACAAAAATATGCCGGATTATCACCTTATAAAAGCGTCATTAACCCGTTCTTTTATCGCCTCAGGCGGTTTCACCCGGCAGGCAGAACTCACCTTTCATATAGGCAAAGCAACGTCCGGCAATCAGCACCCGATCGTGTTCCAGCTGTAGCATGGCATCTCCGCCACGGGCCGAGCACTGCCAGCCGTTGAGCTGGGTTTTGCCCAGTTTTTCGCTCCAGTAAGGGGTCAGCGTACAGAATGAGGAACCGGTTACCGGATCTTCATCCAGACCCTGACGCGGAGCGAAGAAGCGGCTGACAAAATCATAGCCTTCGCTGTCACTGCGGGCGGTTACCATAACCGCAAAGGTTTCTAACTGGCTGAGCAGTGCCTGGTTGGGGCGGCAGTTGCGCAGAGCCTGCTCACTTTCCAGCTCAACCAACATATCGCGGGCATTACAGATGGCGACCACCTTCTGACCAAGGGCTTGTTCCAGCTGTTGCTGCAGCAGCGGATTGTTAATCATCTCTCCCGGGCGCGCCGGAAAATCCAGCTGTAGCATAGTATTGTCGCCGCCATTACTGCGCAGTGCGCGCACGGTCAGATTGCCGGCTTCCTGAGTCGAGAATGGGATAATCTCGCGCAAATCCTGCAGTTCATTACGGATAACCCAGGCGGCCGCCAGTGTCGCATGTCCACAAAGATCCACTTCTGTCGTCGGAGTGAACCAGCGGATATGGTAAATACCGTCGCTGTTTTTAACGAAGAAGGCGGTTTCAGACAGATTGTTTTCGGCCGCAATGGCCTGCATCTGCTCCTCATTCAGCCACTCTTCCAGCGGTACGATGGCGGCAGGGTTGCCACTGAAACCGTTAACAGATTGGCGGATAAAGGCATCAATTTTGTAAACAGAATAACGCATGGAGGCTTACCGGCGATGAGTGTATTACCGATAGTAACAGGCGTATCAGCGATATGGGAGAGACAAGTTGCTATAAAATAATGGCAAGCAGCCGGTTTTCCCGGCTGCTTTATCAGGGATTAATCCAGCAAAGCAATATCCAGATATTCAGGTACTTCCACCTCCCAGTTAAACTCGTCTTTTAAATGCCGGCGCATGGCGTCGGCGGCACAGCTTTCACCGTGAGTAATAAAGACTTTGCGTGGCTTGCCGGGCATTTTCTTCAGCCAGTCCGATATTTCCACATAATCCCCATGGCTGGATAAAGCCTGGAGGTTGGCTATCTCAGCCTGAACCTGACAGTACTGGCCATGAATTTTAATATGATCAGCCCCCTTGGTCAGACTGTCGCCACGGGTACCGGCTGCCTGATAACCAAGAAACAGAATACTGTTACGCGGATCAGATACCAGGGCCTTCAGATGGTGAAGAACACGCCCACCGCTGGCCATGCCACTGGCGGAAATAATAATGGCCGGTGTTTTCTTTTCCACCAGAGCGATGGATTCTTCGGTGGTTTTTACATAGATGGTCATATCATCCATACGGCTGCAGTCGTCTTCTGTCAGTTTATGCAGATCGTGATGACTGAAGAAAATAGAGGTCGCACGGATTGCCATCGGGCTGTTCAGATACACCGGCAATGATGGAATACGTTGCTGATCACGCAGGCGCTGCAGGTAATGTAAAACCAGCTGCGCACGTCCGACGGCAAAAGCCGGCATTAATACAATACCGCCGCGCTTATAGGTGCGGTTAATCACGTCGGCAATGGCTTCCTCGGCATCAATCTCTTCGTGGCGGCGGTCGCCATAGGTTGATTCCACCACCAGATAATCGGTTGCCGGAAGTGGCTGTGGCGGATACATAATGGCATCGTTACTGCGGCCGACATCACCGGTAAACGTAATGCTTTTTCCCTGAAATTCCAGACGGATAGAGGTCGCGCCAAGAATATGTCCGGCGGGAATAAACTGCGCGGTCATACCGCCGGGAAGAGTCAGGGTTTCTCCCTGAGGAACATCTTTAAATTGCTTCAGAACTTTGCGTGCGTCTTCTTCGGTGTAAAGCGGTTCTGCCGGATCATGCTTTGAAAATTTCTTTTTGTTGGCATAACGCGCATCTTCTTCCTGCAGAAAACCGGCATCCGGAAGCAGTACTTTGCAGAGTGCATGAGTAGCTTCGGATGAATAAACCGGGCCGTGAAAACCGCGTTTCATCAATGCCGGTAAAAAACCGGAGTGATCGATATGAGCATGGGTAAGTAATACGGCATCAACCTGGTCGGCCGGAAAAGGCAGCTCATTCCAGTTGCGGCGGCGGACATTTTTTATTCCCTGAAATAAACCGCAGTCGATCAGAATTTTGTAGCGATCATATTTAACCAGATACTTGGAACCGGTAACGGTACCGGTAGCGCCGATAAACTGAACCTGAAACGGACTCTGCATAGGGATATTCCTTGCGGAACACGAGGTCATTCTTTAACAGGCAAGGCACCGCAGTGACGGTTTTTTACCCACGAATTTCTCAGTGTTTCCTTTATCATGAGTGAAGTGAAAAATCATTCTGGCAGATACAACGAAGCATGGGAAACGCTGTCAGAGCAATCGTTGATTTACCGCAAGGTGATGGGCTGCGCACGGGCCTACACTGCATACTGCTAAATAGGGTGTATTTATGGATACTCAGCTCGACTTCTTACATCTGCGACGGCTCGGAATTAACACGCATCAGGAGCCGGTGGTTTATATGCGTCAGGATTGTCAGGTGGCAATTTCAGAGGGATTTTATGCGCATAGCCGGGTAGAAGTGCACTGTGGCGAACAGAGCGTTATCGCCACTCTGGTTCTGGTGTGCAGCGATTTATTATCCCACGAAGAAGCCGGCCTGTCGGAAGCCGCATGGCACCGGCTGGATTGCCCTGCCGATGGCGTGCCGGCGCGCTTTCATCATGCCCGTCCGGTCGAGTCTATGTCTTTTGTACGCGGGAAACTCTACGGTCAGCGCTTCAATGCCGAGTCTGCAAAAGCCATTATCGAAGATATCAAAGCCGGCCACTACAGCGATATTCAGCTGTCAGCCTTTGTTACCGCCTGCGCCGGCGACCGCCTTGACCTTGATGAAACCATTGCCATTACCCGCGCAATGGTTGGCAGTGGCCAGCGCTTTGACTGGTCATCCGACAAAGTGATGGATAAACATTGCGTGGGCGGTCTGCCAGGTAACCGTACCACGCCGATTGTAGTCGCCATTGTGGCTGCCAATGGGCTGCTGATGCCAAAAACCTCCAGCCGTGCCATTACTTCACCGGCAGGAACCGCCGACACCATGGAGAGCATGACCACGGTAGCGATGAGCTTCGGGCATATGCGTGAAGTGGTTGAGCAGGAAGGTGGCTGTCTGGCATGGGGCGGTTCGGTCAGCCTCAGCCCGACTGACGATATTGTTATCCGCGTAGAGCGGGCACTGGACCTCGACAGCGAAGGCCAGCTGGTGGCTTCAGTCATTTCCAAGAAAGTCGCAGCGGGTTCCAGACAGGTGCTGATAGACATTCCTGTTGGCCCAACCGCCAAGGTGCGTTCGCAATCCATGGCGCAGACCTTAAAGCAATTGCTGGAAAAAACCGGCGCGGCACTGGGATTGGATGTGCGCACGGTTATTACCGACGGTAATCAGCCTATTGGTCGTGGTATAGGTCCTGCGCTGGAAGCGCGGGATATTCTGCAGGTGCTGCGCAATGACGGCCATGCACCGCAGGACCTGCGGGAAAAATCCCTGCAACTGGCCGGTATTCTGCTGGAAATGGGCGAAAAAGCCGCTGCCGGTCAGGGCTATGCTCTGGCGCAACGCACGCTGCTGGATGGCAGTGCGATGAAAAAGTTCGAAGCCATCTGTATGGCGCAGGGCGGTTTCAGCGAACCACCGGTCGCCGAATTTACCCATTGTATCCGCGCCCCGAACAGCGGTGTGGTTGCCTACTTCAATAACCGCTTTATTGCCCGTCTGGCATCCCTTGCCGGAGCACCGAATGCCAAGGCCGCTGGTATTGAATTGCATGTGACGCTGGGTGATGAGGTGGAAGCCGGAGCGCCGTTATTTACCCTGCATGCAGAGGCACCGGGTGAGTTGGCGTATGCGCTGGATTTTCTTGATGGCCATACCGATGTTATCCGCATCGAAGAGCAAATGGTTTAAAAAACAAAGGAGCCGGAGAACCTCAGCGTTCACCGGTTTCCTGATAATAAAACGACAGGCAGAAATATTATGACAACACATCTCCTCTGCCTTGACGGGCATGAGTCGCTGGCGGAGTCGCTGGCGCAACAACTCAGCAAGGCAGGTACAGAAACCCGGCTGCTGGCTCTGGAAAGCCGGCATTTTCCCGATGGTGAACTCTATTTTAATTTGCCGGATATTATTCAGGGTGACGATGTTATCGTACTTTGTCAGCTGCACCAGCCCAGCGATAAGGCTCTGGCACTGTGGTTTATGGCACGCCATCTGCGCGAATTCGGCGCGCGCCGAATTGGTCTGGTAGCGCCTTATCTCGCTTATATGCGTCAGGATATCCGCTTTCAGCCGGGTGAGTGTTTAACTTCAAAATACTTTGCTGAGCTTATTAATCAGAATTTTGATTACTTAATTACCATTGATCCGCATCTGCATCGTTACCACAGCCTGAGTGAAATTTATTCCATTCCGGCGCAGGCCCTGCATGCCACCGACAGCATCGGCCAGTACCTGAAACAGAATGTGAATAAACCACTGGTGATCGGCCCGGATGAAGAGAGTGAGCAATGGGCAAAAGACGTCGCCCGGATAGCCGGATGTGATTATCTGGTACTGCGAAAAACCCGCAGTGGTGACCGTGATGTCGCCATTCATATACCGGATGTACAAACCTATGCCGGTCATCAGCCGGTTCTGGTGGACGATATTATTTCAACCGGTCGTACCATGCTGCGTACCGCCGATGAACTGATTGCGCAGGGATTGAATAAGCCACTGTGCATTGGCGTGCATGCGGTGTTTGCCGAAGGCGGGCCTGGTGTTCCGTCGGCCGATGAAGAAATGCGCGCCGGTCCTATCGCCGGCATTGTTACCTGCAACTGCATTCCTCATGCGACCAACGGCATTGATATCAGCCCGTTACTCGTGCCGGCCATTCAGAATATGCTGACTGTTGCGGCTGCTTCAGGAGAGACATTATGAGTCTGAATCTGTATCAGAAACTGAGTGAACGCTATAAAACTCAGGAAATCGAAGCGGAAGCACGCAGTCATCGTGAATACGATAAAGACTTTGCCGCCTGGGCCGCCGGGTGTGGTGTTATTAAACATACCGCAGCTACCCAGTTACAGGTATTTGAGCTGGCGACCACCCTACTGGAAGCCGGTCTGATTGAACATAAAGCAGAATGCTACCGCAAGCTGACGGCTCTTGATCAGCTGACCAATCAGGCAATGTGGCTGGTTGTGCATATGACCTACGCCAAACATGTTTTTCTCGATGGCCGCGATTTAACCGCCGATGATTTTAAACGTGATCCGCAAGGACATACCGGTGGCTCGCTGAATATGGTTTCGGCTTATGCTGCGTTGCTGGCTGTTAACAGTTTAACCGGTCAGCACCGTGACTGGCTGATGGGGCAGGGCCACTGTGTCGCGGCCATTGATGCCGTGCAGTTGTTATCCGGTACTGCCTTGCCGGAACGGAAAAAACAATATCCGTTAACCGATGAAGGCTTAAGCCGTTTCGCACAGGATTTTTATAATTACCGTGTACGCGCCGATGGCAAACCTTTATCGCCACTGGGCAGCCACGTTAACGTTAATACTGCCGGGGCAAAAATCGAAGGTGGTTATTTAGGTTTTGCCGGTTTGCAGTATGTGCATCAGCCATTACCGGGCGAGCGCCTGGTCGCTTTTTTAAGTGACGGTGCCTTTGAAGAACAGCGCGGCAGCGACTGGGCGGCACGCTGGTGGCGGGCAGAAGACAGTGGTCTGGTCAGCCCGGTGATGATCGCCAATGGCCGCCGTATTGATCAGCGCACAACGGTGGCGCAGCAGGGCGGCAGTGCCTGGTTTATGGAGCACCTGAGTAATCAGGGATTTGCGCCTTTTATTATTGATGGCCGCGATCCGGCTGCCTTTGTCTGTGCTATTTATTTTATGGAACAGCATTTAAGCCATGCTGCTGCTACCGTTGCCAGTGGTGCCGCGAGCTATCCGCTGCCTCTGCCTTATTGTATTGCCGAAACTATTAAAGGCTACGGTTTTCCCGGAGCCGGAACCAATGCCGCCCACGGTTTACCATTGGGCAGCAATCCGCGTCGTGATAACGAAGCACTGAATTTTTTCCATCGTGGTGCCAAAGCATTGTGGCAGGAAGAAAATCAATGGCGTGCTGCGGTGGCCGAATTAACCCAGCCAAAAACACCGCTGCAACCGGTTGCAGTAACCATTAACCGCCATGACCCGCACTGGTTAAAAGAATCACTGGCACCAATGGCTGCCATCGATAATTACTTTGTCGATCTGGTGGAAGTGAATCCGCACTTACGGGTGCGTGTCGGAAATCCGGATGAATTGCGTTCTAACCGTATGAACCAGACGCTGGATTTATTAAAACACCGCGTCACCGATCCGGAAGAAGGCGTCGCCGAAGCGGTCGACGGTTGTGTTATTACCGCACTCAATGAAGAGGCCGTGGTCAGTGCCTGTCTGGCCAATCAGTCGGGCCTGAATATGGTGGTTTCTTACGAAGCCTTTGCCACCAAAATGCTGGGTGCCTTACGTCAGAGTATTATTTTTTCCCGTCATCAGAAAGAAGCGGATGAGCCCGCTTCGTGGTTGGGTATTCCGGTTATTTCGACGTCGCATGTCTGGGAAAACGGTAAAAACGAACAGAGCCATCAGGACCCTAGCCTGGCCGAAAGCCTGCTGGGAGAAATGGCCGATATGGCGCGTGTGGTTTTCCCGGCCGACGGTAATTCTGCGATGGCCTGTTTAAAAGCCTGCTATGGCGATCTGGGTACTATCTGGAATCTGGTAGTTCCCAAATCCACCATGCCAGCCGTGTTTGATGGCAAACAGGCCGCTGCTCTGGTACAGGACGGAGCCATCTGTGTACGTGGAAATTGTGCTTCAGATCTGCAGCTGGTGGCCTGTGGTGCATTCCAGTTACAGCAGGCATTAAAAGCGTCTGACCGGTTAAAAGAAAAAGGCGTGGCTCACTCGCTGATTTATCTGCTGGAGCCGGGTCGCTTCCGTATTGCGCGTGATGAATTTGAGCAGAATATTCAGGCCGACCCGCAGGTGCTGGATTCATTATTCCCGGCGCGGGTACAGCAGCGGGTGTTTATGGTGCATACCCGTCCGGAAGTTATTCTGGGGCATTGCCGTATGCTGGATCTGGGGCCGCAGCGCACTGTTGCACTGGGTTATGTTAATCAGGGCGGCACGCTGGATACCGAAGGCCTGCTGTTTGCCAACCGTTGTACCTGGGCGGATGCCCTGGCAGCGCTGGCCAGACTGAGTCAGCGTGATCCGCTGGAATGGTTAAGTGCAGAAGAGTGGGCCGCTATTCGCGGCGAAGGTGATCCGTACGATGTGATTAAGCATCCGTATCCGTAAATATTCCTACGGATTTGGTGGGGCAAAAGGGAAGCATGGTTTTCCTTTTGTCCCACCGTTTGGAGTGTCATGGTATCACTCCAGGCTGAAGCTTCATCGATTACTGTTTTCAATCGGAAGCGCCTTTCCGGGGCTCCGCCCCTGGCCCCCTATAAGGAGAGGGATCTCCTTACGATCCTCTCTTTTCTGCG
>NZ_DDCJ01000086.1:8221-19496 GCF_002335285.1 Thalassolituus sp. UBA2009 | reverse complement strand
TACGCTGACTGAATACCAAAGCCCGCCTCAGTTCGGGCTGTGTTGTGGATACAAGTCAGTATTGTACGCACCGGAATAAAGCAAAGTGGCGTATCTGGGCTTAACTTAGACAGATAGCCGGGAGGTATATTCATAAAACATTCACGGAATTGTCATCTGGCTGCAATAAATGTTGTCGATGTCATAATTCTGTAATGTAACTGAAACAGAATTGTCACCTATCGGCCAGCCTGTTGCCTGATACGGCACTTACCGGTAATGGGCCATAACACTGCACGACATTATTCAGGACTCATTATGAAAAAAATCGCCTTATCTCTCGCTATCGCCTCTCCGGTTCTGGTTCAGGCTGAAACCATTAATCTTGAAATTGAAAAGCCGGAATTCTACGGCAAGATCAACGTCACTCAGGAATTTGTGCAGCCGGAAAATAGCGGTAACTTTTCCCAGCTGAACTCCAATGCATCCCGCCTGGGTGTGAAAGGTAAGATTGCTCTGGAGCATGGCCTGAAAGGGATCTACCAGGCTGAGTATGAAACCTTCCAGGATGATGGTGAAAAAGCCGCTGGTCAGACTTTCAGTCAGCGTAATACCTTTATCGGTATCGAAGGTGGTTTTGGCCGTGTGCAGGCCGGTATGTTTGATACACCGTTTAAAAATGCACAAAACAAAGTGGATCTGTTTAACGATCTGCAGGGTGATATCAAAAACATCATTTCCAAAAGCGAAAACCGCTCAAAGAACAGTGTGCAGTATACCTCCCCGTCTTTTGCCGGTCTGGTTGCAACTGTTGATCATCTGAACTCCGAAGATGAAGACACAAACAACGGCCTGTCAGCGTCTCTGGCGTATACCCGTGGCGATATTTACGTAGCCTATGCCTATGACAACGAAGTAAACGGTGAGAAAGTTGACGCTCAGCGTGTGGTTGGTCAGTACAAAGTAGGCGCTGTGCAGCTGGGCGCGCTGTGGGAAACTCTGGACACCGATGGCAACTCTGAAGAAGGCTGGATGGCCTCTGCAGCTTTCAAAGCAACGTCTGACGTTACTGTAAAAGCTCAGTACGGCGCGTCTGATATTAAGAAAGAAGGTGGCGTAAGCTACAGTCTGGGTGCTGATTACAAGCTGGCTAAAAATGCCAAGACCTTTGTTTATGCAACCAGCGAAGAGTCTGATGACGAAAGCGTAAACGCTCAGTACTACGGTGCGGGTCTGGAATACAAATTCTGATAGCGGCATGTGTCGATGCTGAAAGCAGAAACAAAAAAGCGCCGTTAAGGCGCTTTTTTTTGTCTGCGTTAAGGCGTTAAATACTCAGTCTTTTTCCACAACCCGGCTGCGATCGGAAGAGATAATAAAACTGAACGTGCTGCCTTTACCCAGCGTTGATTCGATATCCAGCACGGTATCGTGATGCTCCAGCGCGTGTTTAACGATGGCCAGTCCCAGACCGGAACCACCAACGGTGGATTCACGTGAGTCGTCAACACGGTAAAAGCGTTCGGTCAGCCGGCTGATATGCTGTGCCGGAATGCCGGGGCCACTGTCGCTGATACTTACTTTTACTCCGTCGAAGCCGGAACGGATGGCAAATTCAATTTTGCCTTCGCCGCCGTATTTAATGGCATTGGTCAGCAGGTTGGTCAGTATCGAACTCATTTCATCACTGAAGCCCTGAATCTCAATCTGCTGCGTGCATTTAAAGACGATGCGGTTTTCGCTGTAAGCCTGCAGTTGGTCAACCACCGAGTAGCCCAGCTGCTGCAGGTTAAACCAGTCACCCAGCTGTTCTGTGTTGGCGCTTTCCAGCTTGGACAGCTCAATCAGGTCGTTGACCAGACTCTTCATACGCTGACCCTGGCCATTCATCTGCGAGATAGCTTTTTGCAGGCTGGGCGGTAACTCCATATCACCGAGCATTTCCAGATAACCATTAATGACGGTTAAGGGAGTGCGCAGCTCGTGCGAGACGTCGGCAATAAAATTCTGCCGCATGGTTTCCACCCGCTTACGCTCGGTGATGTCTTTCACCAGCATGACTTTCTGGTCGAGGCCAAACTGGGTGATCTGAATCTGCAGGCTGAATTGCTTACGATGACTGACATCAAACTGCAGAGAGGAGCTGTAATCGCCTTCGTTAAAATAACGGGTGAAACGTGGATTACGGATTAAGTTGGTGATGTGCTGGCCACTGTCTTCTTTGCGCAGACCGAGCAGGCGGGAAGCCGAACCATTGAAGTTGGTGATGTAGCCTTCCTGACCGATGATTACAACACCATCATGCAGCGATTCAATACCCTGATTATAACGCTGCAGTTGCACGGCCTGCTGTGCAAGTTTGTTTTTCAGGTTCTTTTCGCGGCGGATCAGTTTATCCACGCTGTAACCAATCAGGCCGCTGTCCTGTGGTGGCGGACCCTGGCGGTAACTCCAGCGGTACAGGCTGGCCATCGCGCGGAAGGCCATAACCTGCGCCGTTAACAGGCCGAGGATAAGCCCCCAGATGGCATGGCCCGATGACCAGCCAAGCGCAAAACCCAGTCCAACCACGACCAGAATGCGGAAAAACTCACGTTGCCAGGCAACCTGCTGCACACACTTCCCCTTAGCTCTTTACTTCATCGGACGGAGAAAAACGGTAACCGGCACCGCGTACGGTCTGAATCATCTGTTCCTGATCATCGATCGACAACGCTTTGCGCAGACGCCGGATATGCACATCCACCGTGCGGTCATCAATGTAGACATTGCCGCCCCAGACCCGGTCCAGCAATTGGGCGCGGGAGTATACGCGATTGGGGTGGAGCATGAAAAATTCCAGCAAACGGAATTCCAGCGGGCCAAGAGTAACAGGCTGACCGCTGATACTGGCGTTCTGGGAAGAACGGTCAAGGCTGAGCTTACCGGCCTTCACCGGCACGTCATCAATCAGCGCATTGGTGCGGCGTAGTACGGCGCGGATTCGGGCTATCAGCTCACGGGTGGAGAACGGCTTGAGAATATAGTCATCGGCGCCACTGTCGAGGCCGCTGATACGGTCGTCTTCGTCGGCCCGGGCGGTCAGCATAATGACCGGAATATCGGCGGTAAGCTCATCACGCTTCAGCCGGCGGGTCAGCTCAATTCCAGAAAGCATTGGCATCATCCAGTCGGCGATTACCAGATCCGGACGTTCATTGACGATCATCTGATGGGCCAGATGGCCATTGGCAGATAGCTTCACACGGAAGCCTGCGAGTTCAAGGCAGGTTCGGATCATATCGCAAATTGCAGGCTCGTCATCGACAACGAGAATATAGCCACCGCTCATAAGGGTCCTCGATTCTACGGCAAATTTCCGATGCTGATTGTGACAGTTTTATTAAGCACTGTTCACCCTAAATTTAATCGGCCCGGGCAGGCGGTTATGTCTGCCAATGCACAGAGCAAACTGCCCATCAGGCGTGTTAATCCGTCGGATTGTGGCCGGAATATGGCTGTTTTGACTGAAAACACGATAAAGCGATAATTTTCATAGGCTTAGCCAAAAAAGCGGTTGACGGGGCAGAGGCAGGTCAGTAATATCCCCGCCCACTTAGCCGGTATAGCTCAGTCGGTAGAGCAACTGACTTGTAATCAGTAGGTCCCGAGTTCGACTCTTGGTGCCGGCACCAAATTAAAAAGCCCGTCCATTGGACGGGCTTTTTTTATGCTTTTCGGGCGTGGTGGTATTCAGAAGCGCATCGATAATTCCAGGCTGTAGCCTTTATTGTTGGTCTGGCTGACGTTATAACGCACTTCTCCGGGCACTGGTTCGCCCTGATAAATATCCCAGGCGGTCAGCGCAACAAACTTCATCAGATCAACCGATGACGAATGTTCTGTTACACGCTCATCATCAACCAGATCCCAGTGGCTGGCTTCCAGCCAGTCACTAGTGAAAGCGGCTTCTTTATCTTCGTCTGCCCAGGTCATTGAGAAGGGAGCGATAAGGGCAAAGCAGGCTGCGCAAGGCTTAAGCCAGCGCTGGCGGCGCAACACGCCACGCAGGGCACGCTCATCGATAAATCCCAGCTGAATTAATGCCTGCCCGAGCTGACAGGGATTCTGCGCCTGATAGCTCAACGCCTGTTGTAATTGCTCTTCTGTAATACTCTGCTGCTGCAACAGCAGTTGTCCCAGGCGGTGAGGAAGTTCGTTCATGTTCGCAGTTCCTTATTATGTCCTTTACTGCACATCTCCAGAATGGCACAGCGGTGATGGAACACCACGCTGTTTAGTTAACGTTCAGTTTTTATTCGTAACAGAAATGGAACAGGCTGTTCTTTCGGACTAATGTGATGCCTGTCTGCTTTGCTTTCAGCGGACAGATTTATTCACCTGACGGAGAACCTGCATGACCCTGATTCAGACCCTCGCCAGCCATGTCCGGCCACATACCGATGATATAGCGCTGGCGCTGGTAGCAACCCTGTTGGTTATTTTTGGCGATACGATCAACGATCTGGTACGCCGGTTAGTGCGTCCACATCCCATCTGGGTGCGTGTCGGGGTCTTTATTGCGTTGTGTACGTTTGGCTATGGTGCCTTGTCGGTGTGGCTGACGCCGGTACTCGACAGCTATTTACGCACGCTGTCATCGGGGATGTTTCTGAGTGTGGTAGTGGGGGCTTTTGTCGGTGTTGGTTTACTGGCAGAGCGTTATCACAGCCGCTGACTAATAATGCAGAAGAAGTCTGCGATTGGGCTGTTGCCGGGGATTGAGGGAGTGAAGTGGATACAGCAAAAATTTCGCGTGCCCCAAAAAAATCGGGCGGTCAGGACATCCTGTCCTGACCGCCACAGCACCCTAGCGCCATCCTGGCGTCCTAGTCTTCGTTCATCCTTGCCGCTATCCTTCGCGGTTGCTCATCCCTGACCAGCGATCCTTCGCCGACTATCTATCCGTGACTGCAATCCTTAGCGCTATCTTCCTGATCACTGCCATCCCGGCAGTGCGTTCGTCCTTGTGGAATTAAAGATAGCAGAATCGACCTTCTGGGATAGCCCGGGTTTTCTATACTGTGGTTAATCAGAGATAGCGTGTTTTTATAAAATTCTTATAAATCAATGTCTTACATTTTTTCTGTGGCGTTTCTTCCATCGCATCCAGTGCTTTTTACCCAGATGTCGCACTGTCTTGTGAGATATATCGCACAAAGGGGCGGGCGTTTATCTGTCGACGGTTCTTCAGGAGTCATGCGTTTTTATGAGTAATACCCTCAGTCTGCCGCCGGAATTGGTTTATCTGCCTTTGGGAGAAGAGGCCATTCCACTGCTGAAGCGTGGATTTATTCCATTATTACCGGCAACCGCCAGTGGACTGCCCTGGTTATTGCCGCCTCCTGCTCAGGCAGCGCCGCTACGCATTGCTGCGGAAGATTATCTGACACATATGCATGCCGAATACGAACGCCTGCCGGATAACCTGCGCAGCCTGATCAGCCGAGATGATTTTCTGCGTCAGGCTGAGAGCAAGCGTGCAGATATAGAAGCAGCATTGGTTGCCCAGCGTAAAGCGCGGGCAGAAGAGGATATCGGCAAGCCTGAGGACTGGTTGCTGCAACGTTTTTTCAGCGACCCCTATTGTCCGTTAGCCTGGCAGCAGACGGGTGGTTTTCACAGTATCTGGCTGGGGATTGATCCCCAGCAGTGGCCGGGTGCGCAGTTTCAGCCCGTCAGTTACCAGACATCAAGAGCGTCACGGCTGCCCGATAGTCTGTACTGTGACCCGGCTGGTCAGGCGGCTCTGGCGGAACAGCGCCTGATCTGCTCGCGCGAGTCTGTGGATAAGTCCATTCAGGTTGGTCAGCAGCGCCAGTGGCTGTTGCGGCTGCCACCGAAAGCGCTGCGCGTGGTTTTACTGGGTGCACAGATTCCGCGCCGCTTTGAGCAGGGCCTGTTGCAGTTCTGGCAGCAGGATTTCCGCTATCAGCGCATTCCTTTGGCACAGATGCGGTTCAATAACCGTGACCTGAGCTGGGAATATCAGCTGCGGCCGTTGACCAGCGCAGAAAATCCCTGAGGGTCCACCAGTTCTCCGTCCTCTCCCAGCTCCGGGTAAGGCAACTTATATTTGTGGCAGAGTTTGGTAATGGTGGGCTGGCACCATTCAAACAGTAAGCGCTGGTAGGTTTCTTCATCCAGGCGGTTTTCGTCAAACAACCCGGCTGCCTCACGCTGGCGTTGGGCCTCACTGAGAATGATTGCTGCAGCAACCGATACGTTAAAGGATTGCACCATGCCCTGCATCGGGATGATCAGATGCTCGTCGGCCAGCCCGGCGGCCTGGGCACTGATACCTTCTTTCTCATTACCGAGCATCAGTGCGGTTGGGCGGGTGAAATCGTAATCGCGGAAGTCGACTGCGCGGTCGCTGAAGTGGGCGGCGCAGACGGTAAAGCCCTGCTCCTGCAGGTGTTCTATGGCGGTATCAATAGAAGGGTGGGTTTGTACATCGACCCAGGTGCCCGCCCCGGCGGTCTGGTTGCGGCGCAGGCGGTACTGATCTCCGGGCCAGACACAGTGGACTTCGGGCACAGCAAAGGCATCGCAGGTACGGACGATGGCCGACAGGTTGCGGTCTTTATGCACCTCGTCGGTCAGTACGGTTAAATCGGGTTGGCGCAGGCTCAGGGTTTGATGAATTCTCTCCAGACGTTGCGGCGTCACGGGCACGGTTCTCCGGTTCAGATTGGCCGCTTTTAACTGTCGGCAGCACGGGTTGTTGGGTGGTTATTCAAAGGGATGCATTGTATAAAAGCGCCCGGATTGATGCACGGAGCTATCTATGAACGGCAACCCATTTCTTGGCTGGCATTACTTATGGCAGGGCTTCCTCTCGTTACGCGAACCGGGCCTGCGCCGCTTTGTTGCTTTGCCATTACTGCTGAATATTGTTGTGATGAGTGCTGCCAGCTGGTGGGGCGGAAGCAAGCTGAATGGCTGGATTGAATCCCTGGTGGCCTGGCTGCCGGGTTGGCTGGAGTGGTTGTACTGGTTACTGATGCCACTGGCACTGCTGACCATGCTGCTGGTGATGGCGTACTTCTTCAGTACCCTGCTGGTCACGCTGGGCAGTCCCCTTAATGGCTTGCTGAGCGAACAGGTTGAACGCCGTGCGGGTATCGTGCTGCCGGAAGAGCCTGTGCTGAAGATGATCCGCCGCACCTTTGGCCGCGAGCTGACCAAGCTGGGTTATCTGTTGCCGCGTTACCTGCTGTTGCTGGTGCTGAGTTTTATTCCCGGCCTGAATCTGGCCAGCCCGTTACTGTGGTTCTGGTTCGGCAGCTGGGTGGTGGCGCTGCAGTACATCGATTATTCCTTTGATAACCATGGCCGCAGTTTTGCCGAAATGCGTAAAGCTATGGCTGGCGACAACCTCACCGTGCTGAGTTTTGGCGCGGTGGTGGCCTTTCTGATGATGATTCCGCTGGTGAACTGGTTTGTGATGCCGGCGGCGGTGATCGGTGCAACCCGCCTGCGTCTTGAGCGGTTGGGGCAGCCGGGCAATGTCGGCGGATTCGGCTATGCTGAAGGGGATACCCACAGGCAAAGGTTAGCCGATGGCAGCACTGAACATTCTGGTCGTTGATGACGCAGCATTTATCCGCGATCTGGTAAAAAAAGCAGTCCGTGACACTTACCCGGGCTGCGAATTACATGAAGCTGTCGATGGCCGTAAGGCCATCAGCATCATGAACGGCAAGAGCATCAATCTGGTGTTGTGCGACTGGGAAATGCCGGAAGTTTCAGGCATTGAGGTTCTGCAGTGGATGCGGGCCGATGAGCGCTACAAAAAAGTTCCTTTTATGATGATCACCAGCCGCGGCGAACGCGATCACGTGCTGAAAGCAGTGGAGGCGGGCGTCTCGGAATATATCGGCAAGCCTTTCACGCGCGAAAATTTCGTCGGTAAGCTGGCCAAACTGGTCTACAAACATCTGAAAATCCGCCCCAATCAGGGCGAAAGTAAAGCTGCCCCCGGCGGTGGTTCGGCTGATGTGCTGGGTGCTGCCAGCGTTGGCGGAGCAGCCAAGGTGGCCGGCGGAGATCTGGGCGGCGCATCCGTGCTGATGGGCGCAACGCCTAAAGCCATGGCTGAACCGAAAACCGTTGCTGCTGCTGACCTGGGCGGCGCATCCGTATTAATGGGTGAGCAGGCCGCTCCGGCCCGCAAAAGTGCCGCCAAGGCCCGCGGCCTGGCCAGCGTGCGTTTTGGCTCGGGTGGCAGCGCCAAACTGGTGATTAAGGATATCAGCCTGCAGGAGCTGATCGGCGTCTTCCGTCGCGAGGGGCCGTTACCAGCTTTGCTGGAGCAGGTCGTGCTGGATATTGTTGATCAGGACAGCGGCGATGTCGCCCGTATTAACGGTTATGTACGCATGATGCAGGCACAGGAACCCCATCCTGATGCTCAGACCATTCAGATGCTGATCCGCTACGTTGATGACGACCCGGAAAAGCTGGCAACGCTGTCACGTTTTATCGCTAAGGTGCGCTGAGCAGTCAGCGCTTCCACTGGGTTTACTTCGGTGCCCGCTTTTTTATGTTCAGGCATACAGCCAGCCAGCTTCTGCGGTTTGAAATGGCAGGTAAAACAGCTGCCTTTGCCCGGTTCGCTTTCGATCAGCAACTCCCCTTCATGGCGTAACAGCACATGTTTGACGATGGCCAGGCCCAGTCCGGTACCGCCGGTGGCTTTGTTGCGGCTTGGGTCCGCGCGATAAAAACGTTCGGTCAGGCGTGGTAAATGATGCGCCTCAATGCCGCTGCCATTATCGCGCACCGCAAAAAAAGCGCCGTCATCGTTGCAGTACCAGCTTAACTCCACTTTGCCGCCATCCGGCGTGTATTTTACCGCGTTGAACACCAGATTAGAGAAAGCGCTGCGCAGTTCGTCGGCGTAGCCCAGTAGCTGTGCCGGGCAGTCGATGCTGAGACGGATGTCGTGGCCGCGCTCATGGCTCAGTGCCCGGGCATCAGCGGCAATGCTGGCCAGCAGCGGTTCAATCGCCACCGCCTGTGGCTGTTCCTGCTGGGTGGTTTCCAGCCGTGACAGCATCAGCAGATCTTTGATTAACGCTTCCATACGCGCGCTCTGCTCGCTCATCTGCGCCAGCATACGTCCCCAGCGTGGCGGCAGCTGATCGCTGACACTGGCCATGGTTTCGACGTAACCGGATACCACGGTCAGTGGCGTACGTAATTCGTGGCTGACGTTGGCAACAAAGTCTTTGCGCATCTGCTCCAGTTGCTTCAGACGGGTAATGTCATGTACGACCAGCAGCCGGTCTTTACGGCCAAACTGGGTAATGTTGAATTGCAGATGAATGCGGCTGTTAACCGGTGACTTTATCTCCAGCGGCTCGTCATACTCGCCGTGATTAAAGTAGTCGTTAAAAGCCGGGTTGCGGATCAGGTTGGTAATGGGCTGGCCGACATCGACCGGCGCCCGCAGTCCGAGAAATTTGCTGGCGGCATGATTCCACCATTCCAGATTGCCATGGCTGTCGACCATCAGGACGGCATCCTGCAGGGCGGCAGTGGAATCCTGAATGCGGTTGATGATGGCCTGCAGTTTCTGCTGATGCTTGCTGCTGCGTTGTTGCAGCCTCTGGGTTTCGCTGAAAACCGCGCCCCAGACGCCGACGGTGCGTGGCAGCGGTGTGCTCTGGCCCTGTTGCAACCAGTGCTGCAGGCGCGACAGTTGCAGCCATTGCCAGGCGGTATAACCAGCCAGTGCCAGCGCTAACGCTGTACCAGGCTGGTGAAAGCTGAAGCCGATACTCAGTGCGAGCAGCAGCAGATAGCACAGGCGGCGCAATTCCCTGCGCCAGACCGGGCTCATCGGTTTCAGGACGCTTTGGTCGAGAAGCGGTAGCCGGTGCCGCGAACGGTCTGAATCAGATGCTCGTGGGTTTCTCCCAATGCTTTGCGCAGGCGGCGGATATGTACATCAACAGTACGCTCCTCGACATACACATTGCCTCCCCACACCTGATCCAGCAGCTGAGCGCGTGAATAGGCACGCTCCTGATGGGTCATAAAGAACTGCAGCAGACGGTATTCGGTCGGGCCGATATCAATCGGGCTGCTGTGTGAGGTCACGCGGTGGCAGACCGGGTCCAGCATCAGGCCACCGACATCGATAGGCTCTTCAATACCCTGTGGTGTGGCGCGGCGCAGCACGGCTTTCAGGCGTGCAACCAGTTCACGCGGGGAAAAGGGTTTGGTGATGTAATCATCCGCACCGGCTTCCAGCCCCTGTACTTTGTTGTCTTCTTCGCCTTTGGCGGTGAGCATAATAATTGGCAGCTCGGCGGTCAGATCATCCCGTTTCAGACGGCGCGCAAACTCCACGCCGCTGGTGCCGGGCAGCATCCAGTCGAGCAAAATCATATCTGGTTTATTATCGACGATATGAGCATGGGCCTCCTGAACGCTGGCGGCTTCCATACACTCGTAGCCTGCCATTTCCAGGGCGACCGCGATCATCTCGCGGATTGGCGCTTCATCATCGACGATTAATACCGTCTTGCCTGCTTTAGTCATAGTTGTCGTCACGCAAGTGTCACAATCCCGTATTGCGCTGGTATTACACTGGTGCAATGTTACAGGGATGTGACAACTGACTCAGTAACGACCGATTGGCGGAACTTTCTGCACATTCTGTGCGGAGGTGCTCGGAGAACGCGCTTCAGGCGAGCAGGTAATGGCCTGCGAGGCCGGCCCAGATAATCAGGCCAAACCAGTAACTCTGGCGGAAAGCTGTAAAACAAACCTCCCGGCCGCGTGAGCGGATCTGCCATAACTGCGAAGCAAAGAAGAGCGCGCCGCACAGCAGACCAACATAAAACGGCCAGCTCAGCGCCAGCTGGTTGCCCGCAGCGAGCAGGCAGAACAGCGTTATACCCTGAAGCAGACCGATCATTGCCAGATCCAGTTCGGCGAACAGCACCGCGGTGGATTTGATGCCGATCTTCAGGTCGTCATCGCGGTCGACCATGGCATACATAGTGTCGTAAGCCACGGTCCAGCACAGGTTGGCGATATACAGCAGCCAGGCAACGGCCGGAATGTCGTTGCTCTGCGCGGCGAAGGCCATCGGAATGGCGCAGGAATAAGCGGCACCGAGAAACACCTGCGGCAGGTGGGTGTAACGCTTCATAAAAGGGTAGAGCGACGCCAGCCCAAGGGCGGCAAACGACAGCATAATGGTGAAGGTATTGGTCAGCAGCACCAGCAGGAAGGCCAG